>CAIUPC010000444.1 GCA_903900905.1 uncultured Acetobacteraceae bacterium | reverse complement strand
CTGGCGACGGCGGTGAAGCTGCCGGCTTCCACCACACGAACGAAGGTCTGCATGGGGCTGAGGAGGTCCATCGTGCACTCATACGATTAATGTATGAGTGATATCAGAACGGGCCTGATTATCCAAATTCAACCCGAGGTTCACAGTCCTGGTCATGGAACGGGGATCACCCCGCCCCACCACACCAAACCTGGAGTCAGCACCATGATCCCGAACTATTTCTCCCGCTTCGCCCATCTGCGCATGAGCCGCGACGTCAATGGCGTTCTGCTGGTGGAAATGCACACCGATGGCGGGCCGATCCGCTTTGATGCCACTGATCATGAGCAGTTCGTGGATGCGTTTTACGAAATCGGCCGCGATCGAGGCAACAAGGTTGTCATCCTGACCGGCGTTGGCGACTACATGGCCGACATAGACTTCGCCACTTTCGGCAATGTCGGCGATGCCAATGTCTGGTCCAAGGTGCATGACGAGGGGACGCAGATCCTCGAAAACATCGCCAATATCCGGGTTCCGGTCATCGCCGCGATCGAGGGCCGGGCCTTCATCCATACCGAATATGCGCTGCTCGCCAATGTGATCGTCGCCGGGCGTGGCGCTACCTTCAGTGACCTGCCGCATTTCGCCGGCGGCATCGTCCCGGGGGACGGGATTTTCACCGCCTGGTCGTACCGCGCCGGCGCCGGACGGGCGGAGGCTTTCCTGCTCGATCCGCAACCGATCACCGCGGCGCAGGCGGCGGAGTGGGGCGTGGTGACGGCGGTGGTGGACGACGGCCAGGCGGTCGCGAAGGCCCGCGAACTGGCGGCGCTCTATCTGAAGCAGCCGGAAGTGACGCGCCGCAACACCCGCATTCATTTCATCCAGCCGCTCAAGGAACGGATCGTGCGGGAGGTCGGGTACGGCCTGTCGCTGGAAGGCGCCAGCGCCGCCGCGCTCGTGCAGTCCATGACCGCCGCCGCCTGAACCTGACCCCAGCATAAGGACCCGAACCATGACTCTCCAATCAGAACTCGACTCGTTCAAGGCTTCCTGGCTTGAGCGCGTCGGCTCCGCGGCGGCCACGCTGGTCGCCGACGATATCGAAGCCCTCTTGGTTATTGCCGCCCAGGCCGCCAAAGCGGGTGACCGGTTCCCCGCGATGACGTTGCGGGATCAACGGGGGCGTGACACCGACCTTGGCGCGTTGGCCGCCGAAGGGCCGCTGGTCGTGACCTTCTACCGCGGCGGATGGTGCCCGTATTGCAACCTCGAACTGCGGGCCTACCAGAAAGCCTTGCCGCAGATCGAGGTCTTGGGTGCCCGGCTGATCGCTGTCACTCCAGAGACGCCGGACCATTCTTTGTCCACCGCCGAGAAGAACGACCTGTCGTTTACGGTGCTGTCGGACGATCGGGGCCGTCTGGCGCAGGCGCTGGGTGTGGCGTTCGAACTCTCGCCGGCCATTGTCGGGCTGTATCAGAAATTCGGCCATGATCTGCCGGCGCGCAATGGCGATGACCGCTGGTCGCTGCCGATGCCGGCGACCTTCGTGGTCGAGAAGGGCGGGCGCATCGCCCTTGCCTTCGTCGATCCCGATTACCGCACGCGGCTCGATCCGGCCGAGGCGGTTGCCGCGCTGCAACGGCTTGTGATCGCGGCAGCCTGATATCCCCATCACCCGAACCTGAAGGCAATCGTGTCATGTCGACACTCGTTCACGCTCACCCCTCGCCGATACCGCTGCCGCGGTTCACGCCGGAAACCATGGGCCTCGCGCTTGGCCTGACCGCTGCCGGGATCTGGGGGGCTTACCTCGCCATGGCGCGGGCGGGGATCAGTAGTGGTCTCGGCGCGCCGGAAATCGCGGTCTTCCGCTATGGCGTGGCGGGGCTGGTGATGCTGCCCTGGCTGTTGCGCCATGGTCCGCTGCACCTCGCCGGTATTGGCTGGCGGCGGGCCAGTGTTCTCGCCTTGCTGGCCGGTCCGCTCTTCGTGCTTATCGGCGCCGGTGGCTACCGTTTCGCACCGCTGGCGCATGGGGCGGTGGTGCAACCGGCGGCGCTGACATTGAGCGCCATGCTGGCGGCATGGCTGATGTTCGGGGAGCGGCTGTCCTCTGCCAGGATCGCCGGCATGGTGGCCATTATCGGCGGTCTCGCGGTCATTGCCGGGCCGGGCCTGTTGTCCGGCGGCCAGACGGCGCCGATTGGTGATGCGATGTTCGCTGTGGCGGGCATGATGTGGGCGGCGTTCGCCATCCTGTCCAAGCGCTGGGGAGTGAACCCGGTAGCGGCGACCGCGGTTGTATCGGTGCTGTCTGCCCTGGCCTATGTCCCGCTCTACGCCTTTGTTGTCGGCTTCGATCGGCTGGCTGCGACCCCCGCCGCGGTGTTGCTGCCACAGATTGTGGTGCAGGGGGTGTTGTCCGGGGTGGTTGCGGTCATGGCCTTTGCCCGCGCCGTGCAGCTTGTCGGCGCCAGCCGGGCGGCGGTGTTCCCGGCCTTGGTGCCGGCCTCGGCGATTATGCTGGGCTGGCCGATAGCGGGGGAGGTTCCGACGCTGCTGCAAGCGATCGGGCTTGGGCTGGTGACCGGCGGGCTGCTGATCTCCGTCGGCCTGTTCCGGCGGCGGGGCGGCCACGGCTGATGGCCTCTTTTCCCCGTCATCCCCGGACTTGTTCCGGGGATGACGGTTTTCGAGGCTACCGCCTCCCTGTTTTGACGCCTGTGGGCGTTACTCCCCCGCCATCTGCGTAACAACCAGCGGCGCCGACAGATGCGCCAGGCCGGAGATGTCGTTGCTGGTATCGAGCCCCAGCACCGCATCCGCCAGCCGGGCGGCGCGATCCTCGCCCAGCACCGCGTCGGTCAGGCCGGCGAACTTGGCGCGCAGTTCGTTCTCGCTCAGGAAGTTGGAGGGTTCGCCCTTCGGCACCACCACCTTCTGGGTGAAGATCTGGCCGCGGGCCTCGATCGTCAGGCGGCCGGACATGTTGGTGGGGAATTCGGCCTCGATCTCCGGATCGAAATCACAGGCGACCTTGGGCAGCATGGCGCGGATGGTGGGGTCGTTCAGCAGCTTGTAGCTATCCCAGCCCATCGCCCCCGTCGCCAGCGCGGCGGAGATCACGAACGGGCCGCTGAACTGGCCATCGACCACGTTCTGCGGGTTGGCCTTCTTCTCCGCCGGGGCGCCGACAAGCAGCATGCCGGACTTCGGCAGGCCGAGCTTCACGGACGTGATTTCCCCCGGCTTCAGATCATTGGCCGCCCGCAGCGCCAGGGCGGCGTCGATGCCGGCATGGCCGTAGCGGCAGGACGGGTAGGGCTTCACCGCCGTGTTCATCAGTTCGAACACCACGCCGAGGTCCTGTACCGCGCGTTCCGGGGTCGGGTTCGGGGCATAGGCGCGCATGAAGCCGTGCTTGCCCTCCAGCGCTTCGGACGCGCCCTTGAAGCCTTCACGCACCAGGGTCGCGGCCATCAGCCCGTTCACCGCCGCCCAGCCGACCTGGGACCGCTTGGTCCAGGCGCCGTTGGCGAGGAATTGGAGGCTGCCGGCGCATTGGCTCAGCACCGCGCCCATCGCCCCGGCCACGCCGTCGGTGTCCAGCCCGAACACCCGCGCGGCGGCGGCAGCGGCCCCGAAGGCGCCGCAGGTGGCGGTGGGGTGGAAGCCGCGATCGTAATGCTCCCCAGCCGGGAGGGCGAGAGCGACGCGACAGGTGACCTCATAGCCGGCGATGATCGCGGCCAGCACGTCGGCGCCGGACGCGCCCACCATTTCACCGGCAGCCAGGGCGGCCGGGATCACCGGCGCACCCGGATGCAGGGAGCCAGCGGCATGGGTGTCATCAAAGTCGAGCGAATGCGCCAGCGCCCCGTTCAGGAAGGCCGCGCCGGTGGCGGTGTAGCGGGCGCTGTCGCCGAACACCCCGAAATTGCCGTTGGCCATGCCCATGGCGCGGACGGTGTTCACGAAGGAGGCCGTGCTCTCCGCGTCATGGCGGGCGCGGACGATGTTGCCGACGAGGTCGAGGACCAGGAAGCGGGCGCGATTGACCACCTCCGGCGGCAGTTTCTCCAGACGGATGCCGGCGCAAAACG
>CAIUPC010000443.1 GCA_903900905.1 uncultured Acetobacteraceae bacterium | reverse complement strand
TCCTATTTTCCGTTGTCGTTATGGTCCTGGCAGGATGCCGTTAAGGCGGTGTTCATGGATCGGGTTTCGGTCCTGAACGAATATGACAAGGCCGTCCACTCCCCCAGTATGACGATGCGGCTGCCGAGCGTGATCGCGCTGAAGGATTATATCCCGACCACCCGCCGCCCGGCTTTCACCCGATTCAACGTGTTCCTGCGCGATGCGTTTGAATGCCAGTATTGTGGCGAACGCTCCCCGGCGCCGGACCTGACCTTTGACCATGTCATTCCCCGTTGCCGCGGCGGCCGCACGACGTGGGAGAATGTGGTGGCCGCCTGTGGCGCCTGCAATCTGGCCAAAGGCTCCCGCCTGCCGCGCGAATGCCATATGTTCCCGCGCATGAGCCCGCGTCAGCCCACGACCTGGGAACTGCAGGATAATGGGCGTGCTTTCCCGCCCAATTACCTGCATCAGAGCTGGCGGGACTACCTCTATTGGGACAGCGAACTCGAGAGTTGAGGCGCCAGACCCTCATCGTTCGCGGCCGGATCAAAATACGTTTTCGGGTGGTCCCGCTGAACGATCACCGGCTAGTGGTCCCGGGCCGCTCCTGCCGAAGTGGCGGACTGCTTTCCTTGCTTTTCCACCTCAAGCGAGAGTTGCTTCATATCCGGCGGCAGTGCGAACGAGTCGGGTGGCAACGGTTCGTAGGTCACCGAGACGGCCATGATCTCCCGCTCTTCCGAAGAAGCACGCAGTATCGTCCCGTCCGCCGTGATGCAGGCTGTCCAGGCCGGCCGTTTGACCTGCACGATCGCCCATTCCGTACAGGCGGTACCGTTAATGGTCGTGTCTTTCGTCTGGGTGAATTGCGCCCCTTGTGTCAGGCCGATGAGGGGAATGCCCAGATCGTTGAGCGGACGGTCGATGGCCATGGCAGAGGTGTAGCTGATCACCTTCAGGATCTGACTGTCATTATTCTGGATCATGCCAGCGAAGGGCCGCTTTGCATCCTTGAAGATGTAATCATCCGAGCGCATGCGATTGGCTGCGGCATCATAACGCACCACGATCTTCGTTGCCTCCCCTTGGGTCTTGTTCCGGGTGACCTCGAACACGACCGTCGCGTCTCTGCTGGGCATGAGACGCGGCGCCTCCCCGGCAGCGGCCAGAAAAAGGAGCGGGAGGGGTAACAGATGCTTCCTGTTCATCATGCCAGGCTTATAAGCCGTATCGCTTATTGCCGCCAAATTGAATCGTATCGGCAGGCTCAGATCCGTTCGCTCAACCGGATGGCGACGCGGCATCCCGCCTTGATGACCGCGGTCAGCGCGCGGTACCCCGGCGCACCCTCGGCGTCATGTTGCAGCCCGATATCGCGATGGTCCCGCTCTTCGGCACGGAAGGTCTCCAACGTGGTGCGCAGGGCCGGTTCGGAGTCTGCCAGCGCCTCGATCTGGGCGGTATAGTGTGCGTCGATTGTCTCTTCGACCGAGACGGTGCAGGCCATGGCGGCCTTCTCACCCAGGGCGGCGGTGACGGCGCCGAGCGCGAATCCGGCCAGATGCCAGAATGGAAGTAAGGCGGTCGGGCGCACCCGGCGCGCGGCGATCAGGCTGTTGAACGTGTCCAGATGCGCCTGTTCCTGCGCCTGCATGTGTTGCAGCAGCCCGGCTTTAGCGCTGTCGCGCAGAACCGCGAGTTGCCCGGCATAAATACGGGCGGCCCCATATTCACCGGCATGGTCCACCCGGATCATGCGGCGCGTGGCGGCGGCGGGCGGTGGATCGCCGGGCAAGCGGGGACGGGTCATGGGGTTGGGGGCCTCCGCCAAAACGCCACGCCCATGAGGGCGGCAGCACCAAGAGCATAGAGCATGTTCATCGCCGCCATTGATACCGGCAGGAACGCAATCAGATATGTCGGCTCATCGCATGGCTTGGCCGGGAGCAGCGGCATGGAGGCCAGCATGTCGGCGATCGAGCCGGAGCCAAGGCCACGCGCCGCGCATTGCGGCAGGGGGCTGGGCCACCAGCCGAATTCCACCCCGGTATGGACCGCGGCGAGCCCGGCCGCGGCCAGAAAACTCAGCGCCAGCAAGACCAGGAATGCCCGCGCGAACCGGCCTGGCAGGATGGCGGCGAGCAGGCCGAGTGCGATGACGATGCGATAGGGCCAGCGCTCCCACAAACACAGGGCGCAGGGCACCAGCCCGCCCCACCATTCGGAGGCGAAGGCAATCCCCAAGGCGGCGGCACCCAGCAGCGCGGCCAGCAGGGCGATGATACGGCCAGAGATGATACGGCCAGAGATGATACGGGCAGGGGGTAAAGCGGGCATGCCGGAGATGTGGTCGTCCTCGTGGAAAGGCGCAAGGTGACGCCGCGCCCGCGGACCGCTACCCTGCCGCGCCACTGCATCGGGAGAACCACAATGTCGCGCATCGTTTGGGGCCGCAAGACATCCAGCAATGTCATGAAAGCTTTATGGGCGTTGGGCGAGTTGGGCCTGCCCTTCGACCGCCTCGATGTCGGGGGTGCCTTTGGCAAGACCGACACCCCGGAATACCGGGGCATGAATCCGACCGGGCTGGTGCCGACGCTGCAAGAGGGCGATTTCACCCTGTGGGAGAGCAACGCCATCGTCCGCTATCTGTACACGCAATATGCCCCCGATAGCCCGCTGTGGCCGGTGGATACGAAGCTGCGCGCCAATATCGACCGCTGGATGGACGCCCAGCAGACGGTGCTGAACCGGCCCATGAGCGCGGTGTTCTGGGGCCTGGTGCGCACACCGGCCGACAAGCGCGACATGGCGGCGATCGCGGCTTCCATCACCGAGACCGCACGGGCCTGGGGCATGATCGAGCCGCTGCTGGCGAAGCACGCTTACATCGCCGGGGATGCGTTCACCGTCGCGGATATCCCCTGGGGCGTGCATGCGCATCGCTGAAATCGTGATTCGTACCTTTGCCGGAAGTGAAATAGGTTTCACGGACGGTCGCAGGTGATCCCAGGATGTTCTCTAGATGACCTCGGGTTGCTATCACACCTCTCCACCGACGGACAAAAAATATGT
>CAIUPC010000442.1 GCA_903900905.1 uncultured Acetobacteraceae bacterium | reverse complement strand
TTCTCCTGTCTGACGCTGCAAAGTCGTGGATGCCGACCTCCGTCGGCATGACGGCGTTGGGGCGGTGCGGGTGAGTCAATGTCAACACGGGCTGGTATTATATCAGCCGCCCTCGATGTTAACCCATGGTGTCTCCCCCTCCCCTTGAGGGAGGGGGCTGGGGGGAGAGGTGAAAAGGCACAGTTTTCGGGGAGATACCCCTCCCCCCAACCCCCTCCCTCAAGGGGAGGGGGAGAGTCAATTTCAACGGCGG
The DNA here is from genome assembly GCA_903900905.1 of uncultured Acetobacteraceae bacterium. Taxonomy (GTDB): domain Bacteria; phylum Pseudomonadota; class Alphaproteobacteria; order Acetobacterales; family Acetobacteraceae; genus Rhodopila. The sequence goes on along the minus strand of CAIUPC010000442.1, from coordinate 6,918 downwards.
CTGGTCTTACCGCGCCATCATTCAAACGCAGTACGAAAACGGCAGGGATGCGGCCATCAATGTCCATCCTCGAACCGTACCGGATCGGCTGTTTCGCGCCAATGCTAAACGGCATCGCCAGGATGCGCCTGGCCCGTGCGGCAGCGTTGGGACAATTCGGGCGACGCGGCGGGCGCGAAGCCCGCGGACGGGCCAGTTGCGACCGCCCACAGGGAACCACCTCGCCCCGCTCATGAGCCTGGCGTTACCGCGGCAACAGCATATCCGTGATCAGCCGCACCAACTCGACATAGCTGCGCATCAGCAGGCCCACGAACCCGCCGGCAGCCAGGCCGGCGGGCAGCCAGGCCCAGCCCAGCCCAGCCACCGCGCAGGCGATCCCGGCTAAAGCGATCCCCGCGCCACTCGCCACCGCCAGGGCGTTGCCGTGCTTCACCAACAGGCGAACGACCGGATAGGCTTTGTCCGGATCGGGCAGCGCCTCGTAACTATCGCCGGGCATGGCTTAGGCAGCCTCGACCAAACGCGGGGTCAGGGGCTTGCAGACGCGCACGCCTTTGCGGCCGATGAAAGATAGGGCATCCGCCAGCTTCGACACGACGCCAATGGCGCGGCGTTCAGAGCTTTGGTCGAGCCCGACCGAGCGCATCCACTGCAAGGGTACATCGCCCGCATCGGCGCCGTCCTCGACCACGACCAACGCGCCATCCATGGGGACGTCGGGCGTTGCATCGACGCCGTCGAACACGTTGCGGTACCAATTGTTCATCAGGTGCTGCCACTCACCGGTGCCGCCGGGACCGGCCTTGGCGCGGTAGGCGTCGCTGGTGAAAACCTCCGGCCCATCGACCTGGTGCAAGGCGACGAAGGGGGAGGCTGATTCGCTCAGCGATTCGAACCGTTGTGTCGCGCGAATGCCGGGGATCGAGATCAGCTTGTGCATATGGGACAAGTACCAGGCGTCCCACTCGACCCGCCGATCGGTGGCGATCAGACCCATTTCGACCATGTAGATCATTTTTTTGCCCCCTCTCCGATGGCGCTTGCCGCGTGTTCCGCGGCGCGGAAGCCCAGCAGCGCCGATTTTGCCAGCCCGCCAATGTAGCCGATAGCCGGACCGCCCTCGATTCCGCCGGTCGCCGCACCGGCGGCATACAACCCCGGGACCGGCGTGCCGTCCGCCGCCAAAGCGCGGGAGTCGGTGTCCACGCGAATGCCGCCCATCGTATAGGTGATCCCCGCGCAGGCCGGGATCGCCACGAACGGGCCTTTCTCAATCGGCATGGGTTTGAACCGGTCGGTTGCGCGCGGTGGTGTCAGGCTATCGAAGGCGGCGGAGGCACAGGCGGCGTTGTAGCCGGCGACTGTCGCCTCCAACCCATCCGGATCGACTTTGGCGAGCCCCGCCAGCTCCCGCAGCGACGCGGCGCGGAAAATGGTGCCCCCTGCCCGCTCCAGCGCCGGGTTCGCGGGAATGCGCGCCGAACGGCCCGGCCCTTCCCAGATCGGGGTGTCGAGGATCAGCGTCGCGCACAACGGATCGTCATTGCGGGCTATCTGGTTGGCCATGTTCACGCCGCCCAGGCCCTCATTCACGAAACGCTGGCCGGCGTGATTGACCACGATGCCGGCGGTGGCCATGCCGTCGAGCTCCGGATAGGGCCAGACCCGGTCGTTGGTCATGGAATCGCGCGAGAGCAGATGGCCATAGAACGTGTCCAGGCCGGTCAGAGACGCACCGGCTTCCACCGCCATGCGCATGCCATCGCCCATGCCGGTGGCGGCGCCGCGCTGCTTCACGGCTTCGGGGTGGGCCATGATCTTCTCGCGGATCAGGTCGATATTGGCCTGGAAGCCGCCATCGGCGATGACCACGGCGGCGCCGGTGAAGCGCCGGCCATCAGTGGCCTCGACCCCGGTCACACGGCCGTTGTCCTGGATCAGGCGCGCGGCGGTGACACCCAGATGCAGCTTGCCGCCGCGTTTGATCAGCTGATCGGTCAGAGTGCGCAGCATCACGTCGGGCCCGCGGCCCTTCCAGTCCATGCCCGCCACCAGCGCGCGCGGCGGCGCCATGGTCCAGGCGAGGTAGGACAGCGTGCCGGAGCGGATGAACCGGATCCCCTGCGCCCGCAGCCAGTCGATGACCTTGCCCGTTTCCTTCACCAGCAAATCGGCCAGCGCCGGATCGGTGAAGCCTTTGGTGTTGCGGGCGATCCCGGCCTCGATATTGGCGGCGGGTTCTTTCGGGTCGACATAGCCGACATGGACGATGCCGCCGGACCAGCGGGTGTTGCATTTGTAGTCCGGGGTCTCGCCCTTTTCGAGCACCGCGACCCGCAGACCACGCTCCGCGGCGCGGGTGGCTGTGACAATGCCGGCAATGCCGCCGCCGACGACGATCAGGTCGTGGTTATCAGATGTGTTCATGCGCGTCAGTTCCTCCCCCGCCTTTATGCCGGGATTGAGTGGCTGGCGCTATCCACACGCGCGCGTTGCCGGCTGTTACGCCGGACGCGCCAAGTACCGAAACCGCATCGGTTTTAACACCGCGATTGCAAGGACCGCGGTCAGGATATCCGCCGTGATCGCCACCCCGAACACCGGGGTCCAGCTGCCCGTCGCCTCGTGCAACAGGCTCGCCATCGGGCCACCGAAAATGGCGCCGATACCCTGTGCCATATAAAGGCAACCATAATTGCGGGTGGCGTTTTTGACCCCGAACGTGTCGGTCAAAGTGGACGGAAACAGCGAGAAAATCTCGCCCCAGCCGAAGAACACCACGCCGGACAGCAGGACAAACAACACGGGATTATCGTGGGTCGCCAGCCACAGCGCCATGGCCACCCCCTCCAGCGCGAAGGCGATGGCCATCGTGTTTTCCCGCCCGATCCGGTCCGATACGAAGCCGAAGAACGGCCGGGTCAACCCGTTGGTGAAGCGATCGATCGTCAGGGCCAGCGGCAAGGCGGCAAAGCCCCAAACCACGGCTTTGGTGATCCCGAACTCCCCGGCGAAGGCGGCCATCTGGGAGGTCACCATCAGCCCCGATGTCGACATCATCGTCATCATCACGAACATGAGCCAGAAAATCGGGGTTTTCAGCATCGCCGCGGTTTCCGCCCCGGCACCACTGGCCGCCGACTCCGCTGCCGCCGGTGCGGATTTGAGGCCGAGCGCCGCGAGCAATCCGACCACCGCGAAAATCGCCCCGAATTTCAGCAACGTGCCTTGGAAACCGGCAGCGGCGATACTGTCGGCGATGGGGAAGGTGGTCACGATCGCCCCCATCCCATAGCCGGCCGCCACCACACCGGCGGCGAAGCCCCGCCTGTCAGGGAACCAGCCCACCATCTGGCCGACGACCCCGATATAAACGATGCCGGTGCCAAGCCCGCCGAACAGGCCATAGGTCAGATACAGGCCCGTCAACGACGATACCTGCGAGGCCAGGACCCAGGACAGGCCGCTCAGCACCGCACCCACCGAAATCAACCGGCGCGGACCAAATTTCTGCACCAGACTGCCCTGGAACGGGGAAAAGAAGGTCTGCAAGACGATCAGCAGCGAAAACGTGACCTGCAGCGCCGCCGGGCTGGCGCCATAGGCCGCTGCCATTGGCTTGGTGAACAAAGTCCACACATATTGCGGCGAGGAAATCGCCATCATGCAGATCAACCCGAGCAGCAGCTGCAACCAGCGGGTCGAAGGGGCGGTCACGGGTACGGCGAGGCTGGAGACAGTGGCGGACATAGGCAGGCTCCTGTCGATTGGGGTGATCTCAATCAGAGCACTGCAAGACCGGGGCCATAGCCCGGACGGTTACCTCGCCGGCGAAACGGCGCGCCCGGCGACCCGCGCCTGCCACACCGCCAGCAGCGGCGTGACCACGAGTTCCATGACCAAAGCCAGCTGCATCGGCAATGAGAGCGAGCCGGCCAGCAAGACCCCCAGCAAGCGCGCCAGCCCGCCAACGACGACGATTGCCGCCAGCACACGGAACAGCCCGGGGCCTTTCTCGATAGCCGGAACGCGACTCCAGAACACGAGGCCAATCCCCAGGAGCAACCCGGACAAATAGCGCAGGTGGCTGTCCAGGTCGTGCGCCGTCGCCGCCGCCCCGGGCATCATCGCAACCCCGAGCAACACCCCCGCGGCCCCGGCGGAGACAGGCACCAAGCCGGCGATCGCAACAGCACCCTGCAGAAGCCGGCGTTCTGTTGCGTAACGCATCAAAATCCCGCCGGGCTGCAGCACGCCGCTGCGACGGGGCCAGGCCCTGCTGCATTCACAGATCGCGGAAACGAATGTGCGCGATCCTGCCTCAATCGTCATGGCCCGGCTTGTCCGGGCCAACCCCGCCCGCACTCTGCCGCGATAGTTGGCCCGGACAAGCCGGGCCATGACGATATAGAGGACGACAGACGAAAATCGTTCCTGTGATGTGTGAACGCGGTAGGCCAGGCCCTGCCACGGTCATGCCGGCATCAGCTGCGTCCCGCCATCCACCCGAAGCACCTGACCGGTCACGAAATCGCCCATCGGCCCCGCGAACAGCGCAACCGCGCGGGCGACCTCATCGACCAAAGCGATGCGGTCGAGCGTGCCGTCCTCCGCCAGCCGGTTGGGATCAACGGCGCGGGTGTTCATGAACCGGCCGGTCCGGGTATCGCCGGGGGCGATGCTGTTGGCGGTGACATTATACGGGCGCAGCTGCGCGGCGAGGCAGCGCGTGTAATGGATCGCGCCGGCTTTTGACGTCGCGTAGATCGCGCCATTGGTCCGCCCGCCATAAGCGGCGATGGAGCTGATGGTGATGATGCGGCCCGCTTTGCGCTCCATCATGCCGCGCGCCACGGCCTGGCAGACGAAGATGGTGCTGAGGAGATTACGCTCCAGCACCGCGCGGACGTCCGCTTCCTTGACCATGACGGCATCGTTCGGGTCCGGCTTGCCGCCGGCCGCGGCGATATCGCCCCCCGCGTTATGCACCAGCACATGCAGCGGGCCGAGGGTTTCGGCCGTGGCGATCACCCGCTCAACATGATCCGTGCGGGTCAGATCGCCGAGCACGGGGATGGCGCGCACGCCGAACCGGGCCGCGATCCGGGCGGCGGTGTCGGTGAGGGTCGTGCCCTCCCCATATTCCGACGGTCCGTTCTCCCGCATGCCGTGGATGGCGAGGTCGCAGCCGAGCCCGGCGAGGGTTTCGGCGAAGGCCCGGCCCAGCCCGCGACCAGCGCCGGTTACGAGGGCAATTTTACCCAGCAAGGGGGATGCGGACATGGGGATCTCCTTGTGGGATGGCCGGGCCTAGGCGCGGCCATCCCTGGTCTTGTCTCGGGGACCCATCGCGGCAACGACGGAAACCTTGGTCCCCGGGACAAGCCCGGGGATGACGCGGCTTTGTCAGCGACGGGATCCGCAGCCCCTCAGAACCCGACCAGATCCCCGCCCTTGAGCTTCAGCATCGCCCGCGCCTCGGCCGGGGTCGCGATTTCCAGGCTGAGGTCTTCCAGGATGCGGCGGATCTTCGCCACCTGCTCGGCATTGGTCTTCGCCAGCTGGCCTTTGCCGATATAGAGGCTGTCTTCCAGGCCCACGCGCACGTTGCCGCCATTGATGCCAGCCATGGTGGTGAAGGCCATCTGGTGGCGCCCCGCCGCCAGCACCGACCACACATACTGATCGCCAAACAGCCGATCGGCGGTTTCCTTGGCGAACAGCAGGTTGCGGGGTTCGGCGCCGATACCGCCGGTGATGCCGAAGATCGACTGCACGAACAGCGGGCCTTCGACGACCTTGCGATCCAGCATATAGGCCAGATTGTAGAGGTGGCCGATATCGTAGCACTCGAACTCAAACCGCGTGCCGTGGTCCTTGCCCAGGCGCTGCACGATGCCCTCGATATCATCGAAGGTGTTGCGGAAGATGAAGTTCGAGGTGTTGTCGAGGTACGGCTTCTCCCACGGGAACTTCCATTCCGTGATCCGGTCGCCAGCGCGGGAGATGTTGAAGTTCATGCTGCCCATGTTCAGGCTGCACATTTCCGGCTTCGCCATCAGCGGCGCGGCCAGACGCTCATCCAGCGTCATGGTCAGTCCGCCGCCGGTGGTGATGTTGATCACCGCGTCGGTGTTCTGCTTGATCCGCGGCAGGAACTGCTGAAACACCGCCGGATCGGGCGTGGGGGAGCCATCGATGGGATTGCGGGCATGCAGATGGATGATGGCCGCACCGGCCTCCGCCGCTTCGATCGACGACTGCGCGATCTCCTCCGGCGTTATCGGCAGATAGGGCGACATGCTGGGGGTATGGATCGCGCCGGTGACGGCGCAGCTGATGATGACTTTGGCCATGGTGGCCTTCCTTCAAGATGACGATGGCGCGGAGTCTGCACCAGCGCGGCCGTAGCGGCCAGGGGGACAATACGAGGACTTGCGCGGGGGACTATCCCCGTCGGGCCGCGCGGATCAAGAGCGAAGGAGGCAATATCTTACCCAGCCAACCTGCCCGCAGGCGCCCGCGTAGTCGCGCCCAGCCAGGGGATCAGCGCCAGCCGTCATGGTATCGAGGTAAAAATAAGCGGTATTTGGCTTCAGAGGTTCCCGGCGCCGCGCGTCCTCGGCATCGCAATCCGGCACCAGACGGGCATGATAGACGGTATTAATCGGAAGATTCCCGTGGGCGGCGAGAATTTGAATTTCCATATTGGTCTGCGCCAGACGTTCGGCCTCGTCCACCGGACGCTTATGGTGATCCTCACCCACGGACCAGGAGCACAAGAAGCTGGGGTACACTTCCACTGCCCGCGCGCCCGCCACGATTTCAGCGACCGTGGCCCGGTCGACCGACGCGGGCCGGGCGTGGCTGGCGCTTTCGTAAATCTGTGCCCGGAAGGGGATGGTGTCCACGCCC
>CAIUPC010000441.1 GCA_903900905.1 uncultured Acetobacteraceae bacterium | reverse complement strand
TCGTTGGGTCTTATACCAGCACATGTTTACCTTGAATCACCGGCAGCGCCCCAACGCCGTCATGCCTAAGGAGGTCGGCATCCACGACTTTGCAGCGTTAGACAGGAGAAAGGCGTGGGTGCCGACCTGCGTCGGCATGACGGGTAACGATGGCCGGTACGTCATTCATTTTACGGGTTGGTCTTACTTTCGTTCGATCAGCTCAATCAGATAGCCGTCGGGATCGCGCACGAACGCGATGATCGTCGTGCCGAACTTCACCGGGCCCGGCGCGCGGGTCACAACGCCGCCCTGGGCGGTGACAATCTCACAGGCCGCGGCCACATCGGGAACGCCAATCGCCAGATGGCCGAAGGCGGAGCCGATTTCGTACTTCTCGACGCCATAGTTATAGGTCAGCTCGATAGCGGTGTTGTCCTCTTCCTTGCCATAGCCGACAAAGACGAGGGTGTATTTGCCATCGGGCACATCACGGCGGCGCATCTCATGCATGCCGAAGCCCTTGACGTAAAAGTCAACGCTGCGTTGCAGATCGCCCACGCGCAGCATGGTGTGCAGAAAACGGCTCATGTTGGTTTACTCCTTGGGTGGATCTCGTCCGGGTCGAGGCCTAGCAGGAACAGCCCGGCTTTGTCTGCCGCGGCGATGGTCGCGGCGCGGTCTACCAGGATTGCCCCACCAGCCTCAAACGCGATCCCCCGCAAGCCCGCCGCCGCCGCCATCGTCACCGTATCCGGCCCCAATGTCGGCAGGTCGGCCCGCCGCTCCTGCCCGGGTTTGACAATCTTGACCAGTACACCGCCCGGTCCCGAGCGCCGCAGAGGCCCGCATCGGCTGAGCATGGCATCGGTGCCTTCTGTCGCCTCAACCGCCAGAACGACACCTTCCTGCACCACACAGCCCTGCCCGACATCGGCGGCGCCCAGGGCCCGTGCCACGGCGATGCCGCGGGCGATATCGGACATGGCCGCCGCATCCGGTTCGGCCCGGGTGAGCAGGCCCCGCGGGCCCAGCGCCTCCTCCAGGATTTCATGCGCGCCGATAACGCGGAATCCCTCCTCTCCGAGCACCTTGATGACAGCGGCAAGCAGGCCGTCGTCGCCACTGAACGCGGCGCGGCCAACACGGGCCAGCAACCTGGCACCATCGGCATCCGGGCGCATGTCAAAGAAGGACGGGCGGCGGACGGGGCCGATGAGAACGACGTCCTGGCAGACCTGGGCACGCAGGGCGGCGAGAATCCGTCCGGCGGCGCCCATGCGGATGATTTCATGCGGCCAGTCGCCGAGCCAGGCGCGATCGACAAAGCCCTCCAGCCCGACGACGAACACAGCGCGCCCGGCCGCCCGCGCCGCGGCGGCGACCTGATGCGGCAAACGACCGCCACCGGCGAGGATTCCGAGCGAGCGCGGCGGGTGATGATCAGAATTCATCGTCCCTCATACCGCGAAATGCTGCGTCCGCGAAGGTTGCCTCTTTCCCCGTGGCGCCATAGGGTTAAAGTCACCCATCGGATGCGGCGGCCTCGAACCGCCATAGCAGAACAGAGGATACGCGCATGAGTGGCACCACCCCAAAGACCGTGACCATCACCCTGGATGGCACCAACCGGAAACTGACCATCCCGTTGATGGAGGGCACCGCCGGCGCCGATGTGTTCGACATCCGCAAGATGTATAACGCGCTGGGCGTGTTCACGTACGACCCCGGCTACGGCTCGACCGCGTCGTGCGAGAGCAAGATTACCTATATCGATGGCGATGTTGGCGTGCTGCAGTATCGCGGCTACCCGATTGAGCAGTTGGCTGACAGTTCCAACTTCCTTGAGGTCTGCTACCTGCTGTTGAACGGCGAACTGCCGAACCCGGCGCAGGCCGCGGAGTTCAACAAGGGCGTCATGCATCACACAATGCTGCATGAGCAGATCCGCAGCTTTTACAACGGCTTCCGCCGCGACGCTCACCCCATGGCGGTCATGTGCGGTGTGGTCGGCGCGCTATCGGCCTTCTACCACGACAGCCTGGACATCAACGATCCGGAAAGCCGCCGCATCAGCGCCTTCCGGCTGGTCGCGAAAGTGCCGACCATCGCCGCCTGGGCCTATAAATACACCATCGGCCAGCCGTTCATGTATCCGCGCAACGATCTGACCTACGCGGAGAACTTCCTCTATATGTTCAACGCGGTGCCGACGGAGGAATACAAGATCAACCCGGTGCTGTCCCGCGCCATGGACCTGATCATGATCCTGCATGCGGATCACGAGCAGAACGCGTCCACCAGCACGGTGCGTCTGGCCGGCTCCACCGGCGCCAACCCCTTTGATTTTATTTCTGATTTCAATTGCCAGGTTGGCTGAATGTCAGAACAAAGGCTTCATCGTACCTGCAAACGAATTCTTCGTGGAT
>CAIUPC010000440.1 GCA_903900905.1 uncultured Acetobacteraceae bacterium | reverse complement strand
GGCACAGCCACAGCCACACACCGCCAGCGCCGATGCGCAGACTGCGAGCGTAGTTGTCCTGGGCATTCACGATTCGGCGCTGTTCAATGGCTGCAGTGTCGTCACGTTTCATGTCGTGCTCGCTGCGGATAGCTGCACACAGCAATAGCCACAGTTTTAGCAGCTTCCAGACACCCACAGCGTCACAGCATCACAGCGTCACAGCATCACCTCATCATCAACCAGCGCCACGATATCGTCGTCGAACACCACCTTCTTGCGATCGGCCAGTTCCTTGAAGCGGCGGAAGGCGTCGTTCAGCTGGTTGTCGCCGATCGTATAGCCCAGCGTGTTGAGCTTATCGCGGAAGGCGGCGCGGCCGGAGTGCTTGCCCAGCACCAGGCTGTTGGTCTTCCAGCCCACGCTTTCCGGGGTCATGATTTCGTAGGTCGCGGCGTCCTTCAGCACGCCATCCTGGTGGATGCCGGCCTCATGCGCGAAGGCGTTGCGCCCGACGATGGCCTTGTTCGGCTGCACATCGAAGCCGGTGATGGTCGCCAGCAGTTTCGACAGCCGCAGCAGATGCGTGGTCTTGATGTTGTTGGACCGGGGGATGGCGTCCTGGCGGGTGCGGATCGCCATGACGATCTCTTCCAGCGAGGCATTGCCGGCGCGTTCGCCGATACCGTTGATGGTGGTTTCCACCTGCCGCGCGCCCGCCTGGATGGCGGCCAGGGTATTGGCCACGCCCATGCCGAGGTCGTTGTGGTTATGGGTGGACAGGATGATCTTTTCCACGCCCGGCACGCGGTTGACGATGTTGGAATACATCCGTTCCATATCCGCGGGCAGGGCATAACCGACGGTGTCGGGCAGGTTGATCGTCGTCGCCCCGGCGCGGATCGCGGCTTCGACCACGCGGCACAGGAAGTCGGGATCCGACCGCGTCGCGTCTTCGGCGGACCATTCGACGTCATCGGCGTGCTGGCGGGCGAGGGTGATGGAGTCGACGGTCTGCTGGATCACTTCATCCGGCGTCAGGCGCAGCTTGACCTTCATATGCAGGTCGGAGGTCGCGATGACGATATGGATGCGGCGGCGCTTGGCGGCTTTCAGGGCCTCGGCGGCGCGCAGCACGTCCATCTGGCCGGCGCGGGCCAGGCTGGCGATCACCGGGGTATCGGCGCGCTGGCCGACACTTTCGGCGATGGCCTTGACGCTTTCGAAATCGCCGGGGGAGGCGATGGCAAAGCCGGCTTCCAGCACATCGACGCCGAGTTCGGTCAGGGCCTCGGCCATGCGGATCTTCTCGGACAGGTTCATCGAGAAGCCCGGCGATTGCTCACCGTCACGCAGGGTGGTGTCGAAGATGATGATGCGGCGGTCGTCCAGCATGCCGAAGCTGGGGTGATTGATGCTCATGATCTGGGTCGTCCGTGTTTTGGGATTGGTTGCACGACAATGGGCTCAGGGGTCCCCGTGAGCGTTCCCCTGGGCGATGCCGGCGTTCAAAAACCCGGCGCGGCGCTCAGGGGCGTGTAAGTCGAAGAAGAAGGAGGAGGCCGTTCAGGCGCGCGCGGCCGCACGCGGATGCGTGGGCAGGCTTGGAAGCGGAGGGCGCGCCGAAGGACATGGGTTGCGTATAGCGGTTCGGGGTGATGGGTGCAAGATCGGGGCTTGCGTTCCAGGGGTATCGCATTTGGTTGCGATACCTTTGCCTGGAAGGGCTTGGGCTCCAAAAAACGTCATCCCCGGGCTTGTCCCAGGGCT
>CAIUPC010000439.1 GCA_903900905.1 uncultured Acetobacteraceae bacterium | reverse complement strand
GCGCGGGCGACCGCGATCACCCCGGCGCGATAGCTTTGCAAGGCGTCGAAGCGGCGCATCAGCAGGTCGAACAGCCGATCGCGGATTGGGCCTTCGGCGGGGGCTTCTTCCAGTGCGAAGGCGTCGGCCATGCGGCCGAAGCCCAGCAGGATCGCGCCCTTGTTGGGAAAGCGCGCCCGGGCCTGCGCCAATCCCAGATCAGCGGCGCGGGCGGCACTGGCGACGGAGACCGATGCCCAGCCGTTTTCCCCCGCCAGTTTGAAGGCGGAGGCGATCAGCGCGGAATCGAAGTCGGTGTCGGTCATGGTGCGATCATGGGCCGGGAGGGGGGGGAGATTCAACCCACTGTTGGCCGCGCCTTCTATGGGCAGCCGCGACATCGCCGGTATCTTCGGCTGCGGGTGAGATCCGGCGACGGTGTCAGCCTATGCACGCTTTCAGTGGTATTGGCCCCTTGGGTGTTATTATAGTGGCCAGAAGGTAACACCGCATTCAGGAGCAAGCGTATGAGCGTGATTGAAGCAGCACGTCAACCGAGGGCTCGTTCCAGGACCGCGGTCAAAGCCCCGGCGCGCACGGCGCAGGAAACCACCGGGCTGCGGATCGCCGCCGCCATGGGCTTGCTCGATGGTCCGAAAACCAAGCATTTCAACGCGAAGGTTTCCCCCAAGCTGTTCGATGCGGCGGCCAGACGCATTGGCACGACCTCGCCGGCCGCGGTGATCAACGCGGCCTTGGCCTCGCTTGCGACCGAGGACGATCTCGGCCCCTGGCTGGCAAAAAATTGGGGCGTTCTGGCGGACATACCGGCTGAACTGCTCGACCAGATCGATCTCTGAGCCTGGTCGGAGGGCCACCCCGTGGCGCCGTCGATGCTGGGAACCACGATACCGGAGGGGCCGGTGCTGGTGGATACCAACGTATTCATCAACGCATTGTCGGGCCGGGGGCCAAAAGTACTGCGCACGTTCCTGCAAGACCTGCCACGTTTGTTCGTCGCGGCACCCACGCGCGCGGAACTCGCCTGGGTGCGCGGCCGGCTGGACCCGGACCATCCGGGCACGGCAAAGGTGGTGGCAGCATATGAAACGGTGGTGTCGCGGATCGATCCCGCCAAGGTTCTGGTCCCCACCGATGCCGACTGGCTTCTTGGCGGCGAACTGGCCGGAACGGCAGCCCGAGTCATGGCCGGCGGCGGTCGTCGCATCGCTACGGCATTCGACCGTGTTGAATTGATCAGCGACGCGCTGACGGCGATCCTGGCGGGTAAGTCTGGCATGACCGTCGTGACCGAGGACCAGGATTTCGAAGTCCTGGCCCAGTTGGTTCCGGGGCTGAAGGTGCTGTTCTACGACCGGTCCGTCGGGGGTTGATCACCGTTACACCGACCCAGCCGCCCTTACCCCGCCAGTTCGCGTGACCGCCGTGTCGCCGCGGCAATCGCCTCGCTCATCGCCTTCGGCAGCGCCCCCGGCTCCATCAACACCCGCAGCGCTTCTGCTGTCGTGCCGCCGGGGCTGGTGACCGCGACGCGCAATGCCGCCGCGTCTTCGGGACTCGCCGCCAGCAACGCGCCCGAGCCGGACACCGTCTGCCGCGCCAGTAAGCGCGCCAAATCGGCAGGTATCCCTTGTTCGATCGCGGCCGCTTCCATCAGTTCCGCCAGCAGGAACACATAGGCCGGGCCGGAGCCGGATACGGCGGTGACGGGGTCGAGCAGGCCCTCATCATCGGTCCAGGCCACGGTGCCAATGGCTTGCAGGAG
>CAIUPC010000438.1 GCA_903900905.1 uncultured Acetobacteraceae bacterium | reverse complement strand
GTATTGGCTGCTGGGCAGGCCGGGGAAGCCGAGCAGCTTCCAACCCACCATGCCGCGATTGCCGCCATATAAGGGATCGGAGAAAAAACCTTCCTCGGTATTGCGCCATAACAAATCGAAGAAGAACTTCGACGACAGCGAGGGCAACGCGATCTCGTCCTTTTCCAACTGCTGCAAGAACCGCACTTGCGCTTCGCCACCGAGCTGCGCGAAGGGGCGGTCGAACGTAGCGCGGCAATGCTGGTCGATTTCGCGGATGGCGATGCGATAGACTTCCTGCGGGGTGAAGCGCGACTGGTAGCCCTGCTGCTGCGTGCCGTTCAGCCAAGGGCCCATGCGGTAGTTACGCCCGTGGGAACCCCAGGACCCCGCCAATTGCCGATCAATATAGACCACCACACCGGCATCCCGCGCCCCCGGGCCGAGATCATCGGTGGGGATCAGTTGCTCGACCGCCGCTTCCAGAAATCGAACCTCAGGTTCCTGCAAATAGAGGTAGGAAGCCCCGATCGGGTTGTCGTTCACGGTCGTCTCCATCGTTTCCCAAGGGGGAGTGTAGGAGGCGACCGTGCCCTGTCAAGGCAACCGGAGTCGGAACGACCCCCGCTACGAAACCAGCAACCCCGCCGCCTTGGCCCGGATCTCCTCCGACCACCGCGCCGGGCGGCGGGCGTCCAGGTCCAAATTCACGCCGAACTGGCCCAGCCTGCCGACTTCCGCCCCCGTCCGGGCGTTCACCAGCCGGTGGATCATGCGAAGCGACGAGTTCCCCAGATGCCCGATCCCCGTCTCAATCAAATACGGCTCATCCACGCGCAGCGCCGCGCTCAGCCGCAGGGTCATCTCAAACGTGGAAAACCCCCGCCGGTTCTGCTGCATATAGGCGGTGTCCATGCCCAAAGCCGCGCCGCTCTGGCCCGACGCGTTGGAGAAGCGGTGCACCATGGCCGACAGGGAGAAACAGCCGGCCGCATCCAGGTCGCTCGGCTTCACCCGCCCGCGCGCGGTGGGGATGAAGCCCTCGGTGCTGGCCGGGTCGGCCCGTGCCTCGGTTGCCGGACCGTCCCACTCGGCCACCCGCCCCGCCAGCGCCGCCCGTTGATCCGCCGTCAGCGCAAGGCCGTACCGCTCATCGAACCAGGTCACCACCGCCCCGCTCACGGAGTCCACCACGCGGTGGCCCAGCCGCACGCTTTCGGCCTCAATCCCCGTCAGCGCGCTTTCAACATGGAAGCTCGCCCCGGCCCGGAGTTCCCGCGCATAGCGTACGTCAAAGCTACGCGCCGCCGGCAGCGGGCCCAGGCCGAGGGCCTCAGCCAGATTGCCCTCCGCTTCCTCGATCCGGTCGAAGTAGTAGGCGACGGTGAAATGCTCGGTCACGTCGCACTGCCAGGGCGGCACGGTGCCGCGATAGGTCTCAATCCATTGGGTCATTGATGGGCTCGTTGGGACAGCGGGAAAGGCAGGATCGGCGTTCAGGAAAGGGGGGGGCCCCCGCTCCTCCCGCTCCCCCCAAGCGTCATCCCCGGGGACCAATCGCGGCATTTGCCGAAACCTTGGTCCCCGGGACAAGCCCGGGGATGACGGGGGGAGGGGGCGGGGGAGGAGGCCAGACGCGTACTAGCCCTGCGCGGCGAGCACCTTGTCCTGCGTCTTGGTATCAAAGTCGCTGGCGTCATGCCGTTCATGCAACTGCGCCGAGGGCTCGCCCTGCAGCCGGTTCACGATCCGCCCGCGCTTCACCGCCGGCCGCGCCCCGATCTGATCGGCCCAGCGCTGCACGTTCTTGTACTCTTGCACCGACAGGAACGCCCCGCCGCCATACAGCAGGCCCTTCGCCAGCGCGCCATACCAGGGCCAGACCGCGATATCGGCGACGGTGTAGGCGTCACCAGCGAGATATGCCTTCTCCGCCAGCCGCCGATCGAGGACGTCGAGCTGGCGCTTGGTTTCCATCGCGAAGCGGTCGATCGCGTATTCGATCTTGACCGGGGCATAGGCATAGAAATGCCCGAAGCCACCGCCGAGATAGGGTGCGCTGCCCATCTGCCAGAACAGCCAGGACAGGCATTCGGCGCGGGCGGCGGCCTCGGTGGGGAGGAACGCGCCAAACTTCTCCGCCAGATGCATCAGGATCGCCCCCGATTCAAACACCCGGATCGCCTTTGGCCCGCTGCGGTCGAGCAAAGCGGGGATTTTGGAGTTGGGGTTGATCTCGACAAAGCCGCTGCCGAACTGGTCGCCGGTGCCGATTTTGATGAGCCAGGCGTCGTATTCCGCGCCGGCATGGCCGAGGGCCAGCAGCTCTTCCAGCATGATCGTCACCTTCTGCCCGTTCGGCGTGCCGAGCGAGTAGAGCTGCATCGGGTGCTTCCCGACGGGCAGTTCCTTGTCATGCGTCGGCCCGGCGATGGGGCGGTTGATATTGGCGAACCGGCCCTCCGTGGTTTTGATCCAGGTCCAGACGGCGGGGGGCGTGTAGTCGGTGGTCATGGCTCTTGGGTGCTCCGGTTGGTCGGGGGGGAAGGTGGCGGCGAGGGGGCGGTTCGGCAAGGTGGGGCGGTTTTGGACCCAGGGGTATCACATTTGGTCGCGATACGTTTGGCTGGACC
>CAIUPC010000437.1 GCA_903900905.1 uncultured Acetobacteraceae bacterium | reverse complement strand
CGACTCCAACACGCTGGAGGTCATCGTCTCGCGCTTGCGCCGCAAGCTGGGGGACGGACTGATCGAAACCCTGCGGGGTCAGGGCTACCGGTTATCGGCCGCTTGATCAGCCGCGAGAGTGTATTGCCGCAGTCGCTGACACTGCGCCTCGGGCTGTTGACCACCGCCTGGGTGACGGCGGGCCTGACTCTGGTCTGGCTCTGGACCGCTTCCATCGTGGCGAATGGGATAGAACGGGTGTTCGATGCGCGCCTGTCCAGCCTGCTCGACGCGCTGGTGGTGGCAACCGCGCTGAACGGGGACCATCCCTATTTGATCCGCCCGGTATCGGAACCCCGCTTCGACCAACCCCTGTCAGGCGTCTATTACCAAATTCAGGGACCCGACAAATCGCTCGCGCTGTCGCGCTCCCTTTGGGATCAACGCCTGCCGGACGGCGTCTTTGGGCATGACACAGTGCTTTCGTTCGACACGCCTGGACCGCTCGGCCAGCACCTTCGGGTGATGGAGCGGGACATCCATTTTCCGGGTAATCCCGGCCTGGTTCATGTGCTCGTTGCCATAGCCCGCGACGACACGCTCGCGGAGATCGCACGGACGAAAGAGACACTGGCCGTGGGTTTCGCGCTGCTGGGCGCCGGTCTCGCCGGTGCCGTCGTGCTTCAGGTTTCCCTCGGCTTGCGCGGTTTGCGGCGGTTGAGTGGCGCGATCGCAGACCTGCGGGCAGGCCTTCGCTTCGGTATCGACATTCCGGTCCCGGCCGAAGTGCAGCCGCTGGTGGCCGAAATCGACGCCCTGGTCCAGCAAAACCGGGAGACCGTAGAGCGCGCGCGCGGCCATGTCGGCAATCTCGCGCATGCCCTGCGCACCCGGCTATCGGTGATGCGCAACGCGCTGAGCGCGGGCGATCACGATGTCGCGGAACAAGAACTGGCGGCGGCCGAGCGTCTGGTCCAGCACCATCTGGCGCGTGCCCGGGCCGGGTCTCTCGCGGGCGCGGCTGCTTCCGATGTGCCGGCCGTGGCCCTCGCCGGGGAATTGCGGCATGCGTTGCGTCTGCTGTTCGCGGAGCGAGAGATCGCGATAGAGATCCAGGGCGATCCCGCGTTGCGGGTACGCTGCGACCGCGCGGACCTGGCGGAGATGCTGGGAAATTTGATGGAGAACGCGTGCAAATGGGCGCGCAACAGGGTCACCGTCGGGGTCGCGCGGATCGGCACTTCCATTGTCATCACCGTCTCGGATGACGGCGATGGATTGCTGACCGAACAGCTCGAGAAGGTGCGCGGCCGCGGGGTCCGTCTTGATGAAACAGTTCCCGGAACCGGACTGGGTCTGGCGATCACGGCTGAACTCGTCGCACTATACGGTGGCCGATTGGGACTGGAGGGGAATGGGCCCCTGGGCGGATTGGTGGCGCAACTGGTGCTTCCGGCCGCGGCGCCGCACACCTGACCGGATGGCACCACATTCGGGAACTCCGTATGGTCGTCCCCAACACAGACGAGGACTCCCTATGCCCGGCCCCCTGCACGGCTATCGCATCGTCGATCTGACATCGATGATCTCCGGCCCCCTGGCCCCGATGATCCTGGCGGATCAGGGCGCCGACGTGATCAAGGTGGAAAACCCCGACGGCGGCGATCACACCCGCGCGGCCAATAACCGGCGCAACGGTTTTTCAGCGTCTTTCCTCAATAACAACCGCAACAAGCGGTCGCTGACGCTGGATCTGAAGGACCCGCGGGCCAAAGAGGCGCTGATCCGCCTGGTCGCGACGGCGGATGTGTTCGTGCAGAATTTCCGCCCCGGGGTCGCGGATCGGATGGGGCTGGGCGAAGATGCGTTGCGGGCGGTAAAGCCGGACCTGATCTATGTCTCGATCAGCGGTTTCGGCGAGAACGGCCCCTTCGCCGGCAAGCCGGTTTACGACCCGCTGGTGCAGGCGATGTCGGGCCTCGCCACCATCCAGGCCGGTTCCGACAATGAACGGCCGCGTCTGGTGCGCACGATCGTGCCGGACAAGTTGACGGCGATCTCCGCCTCTCAGGCAATCACCGCCGCCCTGCTGGCGCGCGAACGCACCGGCCAGGGCCAGCATGTGCGGCTGTCGATGCTGGAGGCGGTGATCGCGTTCCTGTTCGCCTCCGACATGGGCAGCCAGACCTTTGTCGGCGATGAGTTTCCGCAGCAGGACGCAGCCAGCTTCATCGACCTGATTTATGAAACCGCGACCACCTATATCAGCGCCGCGGTGCAGTCGAACAAGGAATGGCTGGCCCTGACACGGGCCCTGGACAAGCCCGAATGGCTGGAAGACCCCCGCTTCAAGACCCCCGCTTTGCGTCAGCGCAACATCAATGACCGCCTGATGATGACCCAGGATGTGCTGCGAACCCGCCCGGCCGCGGAATGGCTGGAGCGGCTGACCCGCGAAGGCGTCCCCTGCGCCCCCGTCCTGACGAGAAGCCAGATGCTGGTGGACCCGCAGGTCGCGGCAACCGGCATCGTCGTGGAGACCGAACACAAAGACGCCGGCCGCATCCGCGGCGCCCGCCCGGCGGCCCGGTTCTCCGTCACCGAGCCCAGCATCCGCCATGGCGGACCGGCGCTGGGGGAACACAGCGCGGCCATCCTGGCCGAGTTGGGCTATGACCCGGCGGATATCGCCGCGCTGGTCAATCCCGCGCCGGCCGCCTGACCGCCGCGCTCATGCCGGAACTGTGACAGCGCCAGCACGAAGCAGCCCAGCGCGGTTATCGGCGGCAGCAGCAGGTTGGTCCCGCCCCCCAAATTCCCCGACAGGATCGGCAGCAGGAACAGCACCGCCAGCACGGGGCGGTGCCAGGCGGGGCAGCCGCGATCGCGGGCCGCGCGCATCAGCCAGAGCATCGCCACCCCATCCAGCATCAGGTCGTAAAACATCACGATCGGCACCGCGAGCGGGGTGCCCGCGATCAGAACGGCGGCCCGCACCGGCAGGCTGGCGCCGCTCCGCCAGACAACCGCGACAGCGGCCATGACCGCGATGCTGGCCAGGCCCTGCACCAGGAAGCCCGCATTGGCGCTGGCCCCGAGGCTGATGGCGGCGCCGAACGGGCTGGTCAGGCCACTCATATCAATCATATTCGTCGCATAGATCGGCTGTGCCGCGGCGGCGGCGGTGAAGAAGGCCTGCCAGGTTTCGGCGCCAAACAGCAGAACCGAAAGCCCGATCAGGCCCACCACGCTGAGCGCGGCGCCCGCGAATGCCCGCCCATGCGCGCCGGCGATCAGCGCGATCGGGATCAGCAACCCAAAATGCGGCTTGTAGCACAGGCAACCGAGCAGCAGCCCGGCGAGCCAGGGGCGGCGATCGATGAGGATGGTGGCAAAGGCAAAAAGACCGGCCGACAGGAATGCATTCTGCCCCGTGCCCATGGTCCAGAAGACGGCGGGGAAGGCGAGGAACACGACCAACCGCGTCTGCGGCAGAATCGACCGGGCGGCGATGAGACAGGGCAGCAATGTCATCGCCTGGAACAGGCAGAACGCGAGGAGGTAGGGGAAGACCCCGAGCAACCCGCACAACAGGAGATAGACAGGCGGATAATAGAAGTAGTTGTATGCAATACCCGGGGCGGTCGCCTGTTGCTCCGCCGCGTGATGCGCGAACCGCTCGTAAACCGAGCCGGCATGTCCCGCATCGGTCAGCGTACCGGCGGCATAGAAGCTGACGAAGTCGGTGGTGGTGGGTCCGTCGAGCGGCACGATCAGCCCATGAGTACCGGCGGCGAAAAACACGAACATCGCGCACTCGAAGATTGCCAGACTGCGCGCGAACACCGTCACCCGATCCACGGTCCACCAGGAATTGCCGCTCATTTGCTTGATTGTGTCGGTCATATGTCGGCCCCCGTGGCACCGCGCGATCCGTTCGCGGTCTTATTTGCGGTTTCTACTCACAATGCCGTGAGGAGTGCTTGTCCCCCTGAGTACTGTCGTATAGCTACGGATCAGGGCGAGCGATACCGGTGGCGAAGGCTTCCGGGAAAATGCAAAAAAGATTTTTCGCATTTTATCGACGAACCCTCCAGGGGCCGACGCGTAAATGTAGGTTTTTGGTAATAAGTAAAATGGTTGCAGGCCGGTGTTCGACAGAGATGTATATCGCCGACCAAAAGGTGAAAGCGATGATGATTAATCTGGCGGTTTGGTACGAGTTACTATCCGACCGCCGTGCCATCACCGCCACGGAGTATGGGTTAATAGCTGCGATCCTCGCTGGGGTTATTTTCGTCGGGTTCCAGTTAATGGGCAACCGGCTCTCAGCTGAGTTCAGTAATATCGGCGTGAGTTTGTAGGCCGATACGAGACGCCATTCTGCAGGGGACGCGAGCAGAGGGGTGTAAGTCGTGCGTCAAAACACCACCGGGTGCCGGGACAGGTGCTCGGCTCATTCACTCATCAAGGGGACCACCATCATGTACGAATACATCAAGACCTGGGTTGCTCTGAAGACCGACCGCCGCGCCGTGACCGCACTCGAGTACGGCCTGATCGCCGGCATCATCGTGGCCGTTATCGCGCTCGGCTTCGGCGTTCTCGGCACCAACCTGTCCACGAAGTTCAGCAACATCGGCAACAGCCTCTGATTGCTGACCTTTCCGTTCGGATTGGTCTACAGCGTAGCACGGTGGCGTAACCCGCCACCGTGTTCCTTTTCCAGCGGCCTTTGGCCGGGCTGGACGATGCGAGGTCTGCCATGCTGCCAGACTGGGCATCTCATATCTCCCCCCTCCTGACTGCCTGCGGTGCGATCGTCCTGATTTGGGCGGCGCTGCATGACATCGCCGCGCGGACCGCGCCTGACTGGGCTTCGGTGCTGCTGTTGGCGTTTGGCCTGATTTTACGGGCCATTGATGAAACTCTCGTGATCGGTGCTGCCTCCGCGTTCGCGGTCTTCGCGGT
>CAIUPC010000436.1 GCA_903900905.1 uncultured Acetobacteraceae bacterium | reverse complement strand
TTTATCGCATGGGTAATCGGGGAAGCCGGGCATGCCTTCCCCCCGTCATCCCCGGGCTTGTCCCGGGGACCCATCGCGGCAGACATTCGCGGAATTGTGCGGCTCTTGGTCCCCGGGACAAGCCCGGGGATGACGTGGCGGGTCGGTCATCGCCTCAATTCGGACCCTGATAGGCTTCACCTGAATGTGCTGGCTTTATCGCTTGCATCGCGGGCGCCAGCGGGCTTCGATCCCCAGGCAATCAAGGGGTTTGAAATGACCGCTCGTCATCGCCTGGGCATGCTGACCCCGTCATCCAATACGGTGCTGGAACCCGTCACCAGCGCCATGTTGGCGGGATTGCCCGACGTGAGTGCGCATTTTTCTCGCTTTCCGGTGACCGAAATCGCGCTCTCGCCCGCTGCTTTGGGGCAGTTCGATGATAGCCACATTCTCCGCGCGGGGGAGTTGCTGGCGCATGCGAAGGTGGATGTCATCGCCTGGAACGGCACCTCCGCGAGCTGGATCGGGTTCGAATCCGATGAACGTCTGTGCGAGCGGATCACGGCCGCGACCGGCATTCCCGCCCGCACCACGGTGCTGACTTACCGCGCTCTGTTCCGGCGCCTGAATGTGCGCCGCGTCGGCCTGGTGACGCCCTATACCGATGACGTGCAAAGCCGCATTCAGGCCAATTGGGGCGCGGCGGGATTTTCCTGCGTGACCGAGCGGCATCTGGGCCTGGCCGATAATTTCTCCTTCGCCACCGTGGCGCCGGATACCATCGGCAGCATGACCCGCGCCGTGGTGGCGGAGGGCTGTGACGCCGTCGCCGTCGTTTGCACCAACATGGACGGCGCCCGTATCGGCGCGGCGCTGGAGGCCGAGTTGGGCGTGCCGGTGCTGGACTCCGTGGCGGTGACGCTCTGGGCCTGCCTCGGCGCGGCGGGTGTCGATACTGCGCGTGTGACGGGCTGGGGGCGGGTGTTCGATCAGCCGATAGTGGGCCAGCCGACATAGTCGGGATGGGCGGCCTCGATCTGTGCCGCCAGGGCCAGCAGCACCCCGTCCGCGCCAACAGGCCCCACGAGCTGCGCCCCAATCGGCAGCCCGCCGCGCGACCGCGGGCCAGGAATGGCGATCCCCGGCAGGCCGGCGATATTGGCAAAGGCGGTGAAGATCGCATGCCCACGCGGGCCGACCGGCTGGCCCGCGATCATGGGCGGATGAGTTTCGCCGGCCGGCCAGGGCAAGGCCGCTGCGGCGGGGGTCAGGATCAGGTCATAATCCCCGAAAAACACCCCGAGCTGCCGCCGTAATCCCGCCGCCGCGTCCAATGCCGCGAACAGGTCCGCGGCCGGTAAGGCTGCACCGAGCGTGGCCATCTCCCGCAGGGAGGGGGCGACGGGCGCGACGCCAAAGGCCCGCTCCAGCCAGGCGAGGCCGGATTGGCTGACCGCGCCCTGGATGCGGGCCACGGCGTCCGGGTCGAAGGGGGCCTCGCCGGTTTCGACCGTGTGACCGGCCGCGCGCAATGCCAGCGCGATGGCGTCGGTGCTGGCGGCGATATCGGGGTCGACCGGATGCGCTGCGAACCGAGGCACATACAGGATGCGCCGCTGGCCGGGCTCCGGCACCGCGAAGGGTGGCAGCGCCATTGAGGCAGGGTCCCGCCGATGCGGCTGGGCGATCAGGGACAAGATAGCGATCATATCCGCCACGCCCCGCGTGATCGGGCCAATCACCTCATAATCCAGCAAGATCGGCGGTAACCCGTCGCAACGGGCCACCCGCCCGAGGCTGGGTTTCAGCCCGAACAGCCCGGCATGTGACGCCGGACGCCGGATCGAACCGCCACCATCCGTGCCAATGGCGAAGGCGCCAATCCCCGCAGCGACGGCCGCGACGGCACCGCCGGAGGACCCGCCGGGCGTCAGGTCGGTGTTCCACGGGTTGCGCGTGGTCCCGAACAGGGCATTCGACGTGTAGCCTTGGGCGGTGAATTCCGGGACATTGGTCTTGCCCAACAGCACCGCCCCAGCCGCGCGCAACCGCGCGATTGGCAGCTCATCACCCGAGGGGGAATGCGGCTGCCAGGCCGCGCTGCCCCAGCTCGTGGGCATGCCAGCGGCGGGGATATTGTCCTTGACCGTGAACGGCACACCGTCGAGCGAGCTGAGTGGCGCGCCCTCGGCCCAACGGCGGGTGCTTGCCGCGGCGGCCATGCGGGCCTCGGCTTCATTCAGCGCGATGACCGCATTCAGGCGGGGGTTGAGCTGCGCGCATCGCTGCAGGGCCGATTCCAACGCCATCAGCGGCGTGACCGTTCTATCCCGGAACAAGGCGGCCAGTTGCGTGGCCGAGTGCCGCCAAAGCGCATCCGTCATGATGGGAACGTCCTCCGATAGGCCAGATGACAGGCTAGCCGGACCGGCGGCGCCGAGCACAGCATGAAATTCCCCTTATCCGGCCTCTGAGAGCAGGACGCTCCAATTAAGCGCCAATTTTTGCACGCCCCATAGGCAGTTGCATGGAAAGCGAACGAGGCCGCGCGCCTGGTAGCCGAAAGGTTTCAGCCGACGGCCAGGCAGAACACGTCCAGGCATGTCGGGGGGAGCAGAAACTCGCCCCAACTCGTGCCACCATCCGACGTGCCGAACACCTGCCCGACGCGGGACACGCAGTAGACCTGATCCGCGTCGCGCGGATGCAGCGCCACCGCCATCATCGTGGCCTTGGCCTGCACGCCATGGTCGAACCGGGTCCAGTTCCGGCCGCCATCGGCGCTGCGATACAGCGACCCGTCCCGGCTCCGCGATGCCGGGCTGAAGCAGCCATACATCACCGATGGGTCGTGCGGCGACACCCGCACGTCGCGGCCGTAGGTCAGGGGGGAGAAGCGGCCGATCTCCATGTCTTCCCAATGGGCGCCGCGGTCGTCGGAGCGGAAGAGGCCCATGCGGCAGGCGTAGAAGACGCTGTCCGGGGCATTGGGGCTGCATTCGATGGCATGGCCGTCGAGCATGCCCTCGGCCTTGACGGTCGTGCGCAGATGGTTGGTCAGATGCGGCCGCTCGGCCATTGCCAGCAAGTCGGCGCTGGTATCTTCCCAGGTTTCGCCGCCATCAAGGGAGCGCATGGTGCCGTCCACCTCCAGCCCGGCGTACAAGACATTCTGATCGGCCGGATGCGCGGCGAGGCGCATGACCCGGCAGGGGAAGGGCATGGTGATGCGGCCGGGCATGTTCGGCGCCGGCATGGCGCGCCAGGTTGCGCCGGCATCGTCGCTGCGGAAAACAGAGACCGGGGCACCGCCGATATAAAGCCGGTTGGGTTCGGCTGGATGCACCAGGATCGACCAGGCCTGCACGCCGGGGAAGGGGAAGTTCATCCGCGCCCAATGGTCGCCATGATCGGTGCTGACGAAGGGGCCGGTTTTGGTGCCGAGATAGACCGTGCCTGGCACCGTCGGATGCACGGTGATGGCATGCACATCGGTGTCCGGCGGCAGGCCCTCCGTCAGCTTCACCCACGGACCACCCTCGGTCGATCGGCGGAATACGCCGCCCTCGGAGCCCTCGGTGATCCAGGCGGTGCCGGCATAGATATAGGTTGG
>CAIUPC010000435.1 GCA_903900905.1 uncultured Acetobacteraceae bacterium | reverse complement strand
GTGGCCAGCGATCGCCTCGGGCATCGCACCGTCTTGACCGCGATGCGGGCGGTTTACGCGGTGGTTGCCATCGGCTTGATGAGCCTGGCTTTCGCGGACGCCTTGCAGCCGCTTTACGTGTTTTTGCTGGCGGCGGCCTCGGGGCTGATCCGCGCCTCCGACGCGGGCATGCGGAACGGCCTGGCGGCGGAGATCCTGCCGATCGATCGGCTCATGGCGGGGGTGGCGCTGTCGCGCATCACCTCGGATTCCGCGCGGGTCGCCGGGGCGCTCGCCGGCGCCGCGGTCTATGCCGCGATTGGGATGGGTCCAGCCTGCGCGGTGTTCGCGGGATTTTATGTTATCGGCACTGTGCTGACCTTCGCCGTGGGCGGGGCCGCGGCGCCAGGGCAGCCGCGGGTCAAGGGCGGGGGCGTACTAGCGACTCCCTGGCATCAATTGCGGGAGGGTCTGGTCCATGTCTGGAACACCCCGCCCTTGCTGGCCGCGATGTGGCTGGCGTTTCTGGTCAACCTGACGGCGTGGCCCTGGACCTTGGGCCTGCTGCCCTATGTCGCGCGCACCGTGCATAATGCGGGGCAGCCGGGGTTGGGGGCTTTGGCCGCCAGTTTCTCATCCGGTGCGCTGATCGGGTCGCTGCTGGTCAGCGTCTTGGGGGCGCGCATTCAACCGGCGCGGTTCATGCTGGTGGGGTCCTTCGTCTGGCATGCGTTGCTGGTGGTGTTCGCGTTCATGCCGTCGCTGTTCAGCGCCTGCGCGCTGCTGGTGGCGGCGGGGATGGCGCAGAGCCTGTGCATGGTGCCGATGGCGGTCATGCTGCTGCGCATCGCCGGCCCCCGGTTTCGCGGCCGGGTGATGGGGGTGCGCATGCTGGCCATTTACGGCCTCCCGGTGGGGTTGCTGATGACCGGGGTGCTTATTCCCCGGCTGGGTTTCGGCAGCACGGCCATCCTGTATTGCGCCATCGGCATCGCCACGACCGGCTTTATCGGCTGGCGCTGGCGGGCGGCGCTTTGGCCGCGCGGGCAAGCGGCCAATATGGGGTAGTACGGGCAGCGCGCGGGCAGCGGCTGCCCCATCATGGACTGGACACCGCAACAGCCCCGAGGCAGTTTGCCAGCCAATTAAAGGGAGCGAGTCCAATGCGCGTGACAAATCTTATCCATGCCCTGCAGCGGTCCGCCGCTGGCGGGTTGCTGGTGGCGGGCCTGGCCGTCGCGGCGCTGCCCACCGGGGCCCTCGCTGCTGAGTTGAAGCTGGGCGTCGATCTGTCGCTGACCGGCGGCACCGACGATTTCGGCCGCGGCGCCCGCATGGGTATCGAGATGGCGGTCAAGGAATACAACGACAAGGGCGGCTATAAGGGCAAGCCGGTGGAACTCGTCATGTACGACGACGAAACCAAGCCGGCCAAGGGCGTGGAAAACCTCACCCGCCTGATCACCCGCGACCGCGTGTTCACCGTCATTGGGCCGGCCAATTCCGGCGTGGCGCTGGCGATGATCGACATCGCGCAGAAGCAGAAAATGCCGCTGATGGTGCCGCTGCCGACCTCCGAGCCGATTATTGGGCGCTATGCGGGGGAGGCGAAGCATTACATTTATCGGGTGACGCTGAATGACGGCATCCAGACCCAGTTCATGATCGACTACATCAAGCGCAAAGGCATCAAGCGGGTTGGCCTGATGCATGACTCGACCGGCTGGGGTCAATCGGGCCGCGAAACCGCGGTGCGCCTGCTCAAGGAAGCGGGCATCCCCCTGACCGGCGAACCGCAGGTGTTCGACCAGAATGATACCGATATGACGGCGCAGCTCAGCAAGCTGCGCGATGCCAATGTCGAGTTCATCGTGTCCTATTCCCTCGCCCCCGCCGGCGTGCAGATCGCCAAAAGCATGCAGAAGATCGGCATGAAGACCCCCTGGTCCGGGACCTGGGGCGTGCTGGCGCCGAATTTCCTCAAGCTCGGCGGCAAGGAAGCGGCCGAAGGCGTGATGGGCGTGACGTCCTACACCATCGACCACAGCGACAAGGCGAAAGCCTTCCACGCGCGGGTTGAGGCCACATACAAGGATGTCGGCGACTTCTTCCCCGTCACCACCGCCCAGGCCTATGACGCGGCCCGGCTGGTGCTGAAGGCGCTGGATAAGGTTGGCCCCGACCCGGTGAAGATCCGTGACGCGATCGAGGCGATCGACGACTACAACGAAGCCGTGACCAAGATGCATCCGCGCCCCTTCACCAAGGAAAACCATGAAGCGCTGGGCGCGGACACGGGGTTTCTGGCGGTTTGGCGCGACGGCAAGGTCTATCGCGTCACCGACTGACGCCGGCTGACCGAAACCCGATCCGGGATCGCCGCGGCGGTCCCGGAGCCGGCCGCGCCGATACAGCGGCCTTGCGAGAAAAGGGAATGCGATGTTCGCGAATATCTGGCAGGCCGTCGTGTCCGGCCTGTCCATCGGCAGCATCTACGCGCTCATCGCGCAGGGCTATTACGTCACCTACATCACCACCTCGACCCTGAACTTCGGCCAGGGCGAATTCCTGATGATCGGCGCCATGGTCGGCCTGACCTGTTATGTGGTTGTCGGCCTGCCCTTCCCCATCGCGCTGCTGATCGCCGTCGCCGTCACCGGCCTGATGGGCATCGCGCTGGAGCGGATCGCCATCCGCCCCGTGCTGCGCCACGTCCTGACCCATAGCTGGGTGCTCAGCACGCTGGCCATCAGCATCATCCTCAAGAACGGTGCGGTCAGCGTCTGGGGGCCGGAGCAGATCCGCTTCCCCTCCCCCTTCGGTGACGAGGTCCTGAAGATCGGCAATGCCGGCATCTTCCCGCAGGAGCTGTTCATCATCGTCGCGGCTTTGGGCACGGTCGCGCTGGTGCAGCTGTTCCTGAAGAAATCGATCCTCGGCAAGGCCATGATGGCGGTCGCGCATAACCGCAACGCCGCCGCCGTGATGGGCATCGACGTCAAGCGGATGGTGATTCTGGCGTTCATGCTGTCCTCGGCGCTGGCCGGGCTGGGCGGCATTCTGATCGCGCCGGTGACCTTCGCCTGGGCCTATATGGGCACCGTGCCCGGCATCAAAGCCTTCGCCGCCGCCATCTTCGGCGGGTTGGAGAACCCTGTCGGCATCCTTATCGGCGGGCTGGTGATCGGGCTGCTGGAGCAGTTGTTCGGCGTCATCAACTCCAATCTGAAGGAAGGCATCACCTTCCTGTTCATCCTCATCATGCTTGCCTTCCGCCCAACGGGCCTGATGGGCCGGCGCACGATCGAGAAGGTTTAGGCCATGCGCTTGCCGCTTCTCGCCGCCACCGGGCCGGTGGGCTGGCTCAGCATCGCCGCCGCCGCCGTGGCGGTCTATGCGCTGCCGCTGGTGCTGGATGATGCGTTCTTCATCCTGGTGATGCAGTCGCTTGCTTACCTGTATATCGTCGCCATCGGCATCGATATTCTGGTGGGCTGGACCGGCCAGATTTCCATCGGCCATGCCGGGTTGTACGCGGTCGGGGCCTATACCTCGGCGCTGCTGACCACCAAGGCCGGGTTCTCGTTCTGGGCCTCCGCCCCGATCGGGGTGGTGGCGGCGGGCATTGCCGGCGGCTTGCTGGCGCTGCCGTCTTTGCGTGCCAAAGGCCCGTATCTGGCCATGGTCACGCTGGCCTTCGGATTCATGGTCGAGGTCACCGCCAACCGCTGGGATTTCACCGGCGGGCCGATGGGCATCATGTCCATCCCCGGCCCGCGCCTGCCCTCGGGCGAGGAAATGGACGGCACCGAGTATTTCTGGCTTATCGGCGGCACCGCGGTCGTGCTGCAGGTGCTGGTGTCGAACCTCTACCGCTCCCGCATCGGGCGCACTTTGTTCGCGCTGCAAGGCAGTGAGGTCGCGGCGGAGACGGTGGGCATCAACGTCTATGCCTGGAAGGTGCTGGCCTTCGTGCTGTCCTCGGTCTGCGCCGGGATTGGCGGGGTGTTCTTCGCGCATCAGAACGGGTTCATCAATTCGGATACGTTCGTGTTCGGGCTGTCGGTGCAGCTGCTGACCTCCGCCCTCATGGGTGGGTCGGGGAC
>CAIUPC010000434.1 GCA_903900905.1 uncultured Acetobacteraceae bacterium | reverse complement strand
CCGGTCGAGGGATTGATCGAGGCCGCGACCTCGGTCCTGCGCCGCGAAGGCTCCAAGCTGGCGATCTACAATCTGGGTCTCGGCCCGCAGGGCTATCCGGGCCTCCGCCAGTTCGTAGCCGACAGGGCCAACCGGATCCGTGGCTTCTCCGTCGGCATCGATGACGTGATGATCACCACCGGTTCCGGCCAGGGCCTCGACATGATCGCCCGGCTACTGATCAGCCCTGGCGATACGATCCTGTGTGAGGAATTCAGCTACCAGAGCGCCATCAACCGCTACCGCAAGCTCGGCGCCAAGGTGGAGGGCATGACGCTCGACGGCGACGGCATCGTGATTGAGGCGCTGGCGGCCCAGCTCGCCGCGCTCAAGGCCAATGGCATCACGCCCAAGTTCATCTACACCATCCCCACCATCCAGAACCCCACCGCGACCATCATGCCGCTCGATCGCCGGCTGGCGCTGATCAAGCTGGCGCATGAATACAACGTCGCGATCTTTGAGGATGAGTGTTACGCGGATCTGCTGTGGGAGGGCGTGGAGGCGCCGCCGGCACTGTACGCGCTGGATCCGAGCTGCGTGATCCATATCGGCTCCTTCTCCAAATCCCTGGCCCCTGCCCTGCGGCTTGGCTACGTCATCGCGGGATGGGAGATCATGCGCCGCCTGCTGCCCCTGAAGGGCGACAGCGGCACCGGCGCGCTCGATCAGATGGTGGTGGCGGAGTATTTCTCCAAGCACTTCGACAGCCATCTGAAGCACCTGAACGGCGTGCTGCACGACAAGCTGAAAGCCATGGTCGAAGCGGTGGAGCGCGAATTCGGCGCCAGCGCGGAAATGTGGGCCCCCAAGGGCGGCATCTTCCTGTGGATCAAGCTGCCGGACGGCATTGACACCCGCAAGCTGCTGAAACCGGCCGCGGAACGGGGCATCATCTTCAACGAGGGCCCGGCCTGGGCGGTCAGCCCGGACAATTCCACCTAGCATCTGCGCCTGTGCTTCGCGATGCCGGACAAGAAGACCATCGCCGACGGTGTCGCGGCGTTTGCTCAGGTTTGCTACGAACAGACCGGCATCCCCGTGCGAAGCGCCAACGTTCAACGCGGCTGAAGGAGAACACGCCCATGATGGACCCCATGCGCGGCAATAATGGCCCCCGCTACCGCCATGCCGCCGATGAATCCGCCCCCTTTGAAACCATCGCGGTCGACAAGCTGACCCCGATTATCGGCGCGGAAATCAGCGGCGTGAACCTGGCCGGCGCGATCTCCAACCGGCAGATGGACGAAATTCACCGTGCGCTCGCGGAGAACGCCGTCATCTTCTTCCGCGACCAGCACATGACGCCGGACCAGCATCTCGCTTTCGGGCGCAACTTCGGGGAGCTGCACATCCACCCCGCCGCGCCGAGCGTGGCCGGCCACAAAGAGCTGATGATCATCCACGCCGACAAGGACAGCCCCCGCGCCAATGGCGAAGGCTGGCACAGCGATGTGTCCTGCGACCCGG
>CAIUPC010000433.1 GCA_903900905.1 uncultured Acetobacteraceae bacterium | reverse complement strand
TTGCGATCTGCCGTCCAGGGCTACCGCGACAACAAGGACCCGACAGTGCGTATCGCCGCCGGCGCGGCAGCGTCTATGGACGGCTGCACGCCAGTCGCCATCTATTTTTGCAGTTGGAAGCCTGGCGCAGAAGAAATCGGAAAGGCCATAAGAAACGAGCTCTCCGACATGCTAAGGCCCGTCAAATGGTGGGGTTCTTGGTCTGAGCAGCAGAATTCAGCAAGCGGATATGAGTTAACGAAACTAGAAGTGCGGTTCTTAGAGAAACACAAGCCGGAGGCCGATGCCATCCAAGCTAGCATATCAACCTTGCGGACAGCCTCATTCAGAGCTGTCCCTCAGCGTCCCGATTCGCCAAATTTCATTGTCGTATTCGCCTGCGGTTGACCAGCACCGAGAAAGTTTTCTCACTCTGACCGCATGGCGAGGTTGAACAGCTTGGTGACCACCGCCACCATGCCTGCCGGTTCTGGCGCGACCAACTGGTCCATCACTTCGTCAATCACACCATCCTGACGCTCAGGCATCCTGTGGGTTCCATCGTGGTTGTTGGAACAGCTACATCGCCCGGCTCGCGCCACCCGACCCAACAACTGGCAGGGCGGCATGCCCATCTGCGACCCAAACCGAATTTCCAGATTGAAATCTCCGCCCGTCCCACCTTTGGTTTCCTACGCTTGGCGACTAAGCACCTCGCTCAGACAGAAACACCGGCAATCTCCGTGCGTACTCCGTGGTCCTCGGTGTCCTCCGTGGTAAAAAAAAAGCGGTCTCTCTCCAGGATTTTTCCTTGCCAGCCCGGCGCCGGTACTGCGTGGTATGCGGGATGGTACCATCGCGTGCTACCGGCGTCCCGCCCGATCACCCCTAAGCGCGATGCAATCCCCAAAAAATCGGAAACGGCGCCCGCACCAAATCCCGCAGATCCGCCCGAACCGCCGTCGGCCCGAACCAATGCCCAACCGGCATGAAAGGAACCTGGGTCCAGGCGACGCGCTGCATCTCCTTGCAAATGCTCTGCTGCGCCTGATCGTCGGGGGCCATGAACCACTGGTCGCGCAACGCCTCCAGCTCCGGGCTTGTCGGCCAGCCAAAAAATCCCCCCGTCCCATTCCCCCGCAACACCTGATGGTTCGACGGATCGGCCGCGCTCAGACCGTCGAAGGTGACCGAGACCATGCTCCACCCGCCTTTCTCCACCGGCTCCTTGCTGAGGCGGCGCTTTTCCAGACTGCCCTGATCCAGGCTGATATAATCCACCGCCAGGCCCAGTTTGACGAATAATTCCCGCGCGACTTCGCAGGCCGCCCGTTGCTCCGCCACATCGGTCGGGGACAGGATCACAATCTTCTCTCCGGCGTAACCACTCTCCCGCACCAGCTTGCGGGCCCGGTCGAGATCGCGCGGCGCGGTCAGCGCCTCCAGCCCAACCGCGCTGTCCATCCCCAGGCCGGGGGTGAAAAATCCAACACCCGTGCGGCCCAGGGTGGGATCGTCGCCCACCGCCGCCTGCACGAAATCCGCCTGATCGATGGCCGGCAGCAAGGCCCGCAGCAGCGCCGGATTGTTGAACGGCGGCTGCAGATGATTGAACAGCAGCAGTAACATCGACCCGAACGGATCGTTGGCAACCACCCGCACATCCGGCGCCTTGCGCAGCAACGGCAACAGGTCCGTCAGCGGGCGTTGCAGCCAGTCGACCTCCCCCCGTTGCAGGGCCGCGGCGGCGGTGGCGGGGTCGGGCAGGATGGACCACTCGACCCGATCGAACCCGGCGCGCTTGCCGCCGGTGAGGAAATCCGCCGGTTCGTCCCGCGGCGCATAGCGGTCGAAGCGGGCATAGGCGGCGCGGACTCCACTCTGCCATTCATCGGCCAGGAACCGGAACGGTCCGCTGCCGGTGAATTCGGTGATTTGCTGCAAGGGCGGGGTATTGGCCATCCGTTCCGGCATCACGAAGAAGAACGTGTCCCGGCCGAGCAAGGTCAACAGCCGGGGGAATGGCCGTTTCGTGGTAATTTCGAACCGGCGGTCGTCGATGACACGGATCTCCTCCGCTTCCGCCAGCAGCTTCTGACCCAGCGGCCGGCGCTTGCCCCAGCGGTTGATCGAGGCCACGCAATCAGCGGCGCGCACGGGTTCGCCATCGTGAAACCAGAGCCCCTCCCGCAGCGTAAAGCGCCAGGTCCGGCCGTCGGCCGATACCGCGTGACCCGCCACCATCTGCGGCCGGATTTCCCCGGTCAGGGTCTGACCATACAGCGAATCCCAGATCATATGACCGCTGTTGCGCGCGTTCGGCGCGATGGTCACCAGCGGGTCCGGGTGGTTCAGATTGCCCTGCGGCACGAACCGCAGCACCCGTGCTTTGGTTTGGGCGAGGGACGGGCGGGCAAGCGTGGTCAAGGCCGAGGCACAGGTGCCCCTCAGCAGGTTTCTGCGGTTCATTTTTCTACCCCTGAGATGTTGGTTTTACGAGAAAACCCGGTTTGGCCGGATGTTCTTATTTCGGTTTGGGCCGCGGTGGGCGGCGGCCGCCGCCAGGACGCGCATGCGCTTCATGCGCGTCGATCAGACGTGCCAGCAGGCTGAGCAACGTTTCGGATTCAGCGT
Organism: uncultured Acetobacteraceae bacterium; assembly: GCA_903900905.1. Taxonomy (GTDB): domain Bacteria; phylum Pseudomonadota; class Alphaproteobacteria; order Acetobacterales; family Acetobacteraceae; genus Rhodopila. The sequence goes on along the minus strand of CAIUPC010000433.1, from coordinate 601 downwards.
CCGTCAATGGCGACATGATCTGCCGCGCCACCGTCCGCACCGGGCCGGCCAGTTCCTGAAACAACGCCTCCCCGGCAGCAGTGAGCGTGAAGGCCCCGGCCCGGCGATCCTCCGCCCTGGTTTCACGCAGGACCTGACCCGCGGCCACGAACCGCTCCAGCGCCTGCCCGGTTGAGGTCGCATCGCAGCCAATCGCCGCCGCCAGCCAGTTCCGGTCCATGCCCGGCGTATCGCGGATCTGGACCAAAAGCGCGAAATGCCAGCTCGCGAGACCATGCGGCGCCGAAACCTCGGTCAGCATGGTGTTGCAGATCTGGGCAAACCGGCGGGCGAGATGCCCAGGCACCCGGCGATGGATGCCAGGGACGACCGGCGGGGCGATGGGTGGAGCGGTGTTCATATGCGAAGAATACTTCGCGTAAACGCGGAGCGCAAGCGATAAAGGAAGAATTCTTCGTATTTCTGCCTGACCGTGCGGGGGCCAATCGCTACGATCGCTGCCTTATACCAGCCCGTGTTGACATTGACTCACCGGCAGCGCCCCAACGCCGTCATGCCGACGAAGGTCGGCATCCACGACTTTACAGCGTTAGACAGGAGA
>CAIUPC010000432.1 GCA_903900905.1 uncultured Acetobacteraceae bacterium | reverse complement strand
CGTTGCGGTGAACGGGCCGGGCAACAATGTGTATTGGCTGTGGGATGGGGCGGGTGAGCCCCTGCGCTGCCCGGCGGCGGCGGTTCGGCTTTAGGCGCGGGCAGGCCCGCACTTTCCCCCACCGTCAACGTGACACCACCCGCCCTCCATGCCTAACCTGCCCCGACCGAGATTGCGACCAAGGACAACCGCATGTATCTGAACACCTTCGCCCAGGGCACCCAGCCCCTGGACATGACGCAAACCGATGAATTCCGCAGCCTCCTGAGCAGCGCAACCGACCTGGGCATTCCGCACCGGCCGGATATCGCGTACCGCTCCTGCAACATCGTGCTGCGCCAGCAGCGGTTCCATTTCCTGGAATGGGGGGCGCCCGATGCGCCGGCGATCCTGCTGCTGCACGGTGGCCATCAGTCGGCGCATTCGTGGGATCTCGTCAGCCTGCATCTGGCGCAGAAATACCGGGTGCTGGCGTTGGATCAGCGCGGCCATGGCGACAGCGAATGGTCGCGCGATGTCAGCTACGGCAATTACGAAATGTCGTTGGATGCCGAGGCCTTTATCCAGGCCATGGGCCTGCATCGCCCGCTGGTGATGGGCCATTCCATGGGCGGGCGCAATTCGATGCTGATGACCAAGCGCGACCCGTCAAAGTTGCGCGGTCTCGTGGTGGTCGATATCGGGCCGGAACTGTCGGGCCGCGGGCGGGAGGTGATCCTCGGCTTCGTCAACAACAACGAGGAGTTCGACAACCTCGAGCACTTCGTGGCCAATGTCCGCAAATATGACCCGTACCGGTCACGCGAGCACATCGAGCGGACGGTCAAATACAACATGCTGGAGCGGGCGGACGGGAAATACGTCAGCAAATGCGACAGCAACCCGCGCAAGCTCGGCATCGTGCGCGGCGTTGGCGCGCTGGAGAACATCACGCTGGAGGAAGCCGGCGGATTCGACCTGCCGGTGCTGATCGTGCGCGGTGAGAACTCCAATATCCTCCTGCCCGACGCGGCCGAGCGGTTCCGCGATGCGCTGCCGAACGGGACTTTGGTGACGGTGCCGAACTGCGGCCACAACGTGCATGGGCAGAATACCAAGGGCTTCATCGCGGGGATCGAGGGGTTTTTGGCGGCACATTCCTGAAGTCTGAAACCCCCATTCTCTCCCTCCCCTCGAGGGAGGGGGCGGGGGGAGGGGGCAACCCCACCGTCATCGCCATTCTCCCCCTCCCCCCAACCCCGTCCCGCGAGGGGAGGGGGAGAAAGGGCAGCAAACCGGCCGGCACCGCGCCGATCACCCGGCCGCCGCGACCGCCTTGCCTGCCGCTAAACGGAAGATGCGGTCCAGCCTCTCCACACCCGTCAACCGGTGCGTGATCAGCACCACCGTGCGCCCCTCGGCGGTCTCGTTCAGCGTGGTCAGGAACGCCCGCTCCGTCTCCGCGTCCAGCCCCGCGCAGGGCTCGTCCAAAATCAGGATGGGCGCCGGCGATAGCAGCGCACGGGCCAAAGCCAGCCGCCGGCCCTGACCGCCCGAGAACCGCGCCCCGCTCTCGCCAACCCAGGTATCGAGACCCTCCGGCAGCGCCCGCACAAATTCAGCGATTTTAGCCGCTTCAAGCGCGGCCCAGAGCGTCGCCTCATCCGCATCCGGGCGGGCCAGCAGCAGATTGGCGCGAATGCTGTCGTCGAACAGATGGGTGGACTGCGACAGCCAGCCAATCCGCGCGCGCACGGATGCGGCGGGCAGGGTGGCGATATCCGTATCCCCAAGCAAAACCCGGCCCTGCTGCGGGGACGCGACCTTGAGCGCCAGGGCCGCCAGGGTCGATTTGCCGATTCCGGACGGCCCCAGCACCGCGACCCGGGCACCGAGCGGGATATCGAGCGTCAGCCCGTCGCAAACCAGCGGACGGTCGGGCTGCCAGCGGAAGCTCACCCCCTCAAACCGCAGGCTGGTGTCACTGGGCATCGCGGCGGGAATCGCCGGATCGGGGACGGGCACCGGGGCGTCCGCGATCTCCAGCACCCGGCGGGCGGCGGCGGCGGCATGGCCGGCCAGGGCGCCGGCGCGGGGAAGGCCGCCGACTGCCTCAAACCCGGCGACAACCAGGAAGGCGGCGACGACCGCGGCGGTGGGATTGGTGCCGGCGGTGATCAGTACCGCCAGGATCGCGGCCTGACCACAGACGAAAGCGGCGGCACTGGCCCAGGCGGTGCGGTGTGACAAGGCGCGCTGGGCGGTGAGCAACGCGGCCTCCCGCGCCTGCACCAAAGCCAGCATGCGGCCCTCGGCGCTGAAGGCCCGGACCTCCCGCAACCCGGTCAGGGCGTCGAGCACGACGATGCGCAGCCCGCCGGACGCGCGGGCCAGGGTCGTGCCGGCGTCGCGCGCGGCGCGGGCGGCGAGCCAGGGCAGGATGAAGCCGGCCAGCAGCAGCAGCCCGCCGACAATGGCCGCAAGCACCGGCGCCGTTGGGGCGATGACGCCAATCAGCACCGGCAGCAGCAGCACCGCCCCGGCGATGGGCACGATGATGCGCAGATAAAGCCCGTCCAGCGCCTCCACATCCCCGACCAGCCGCGCCAGCAGATCACCGGCCTGGCGGAAGCCGAGCCCGCCGGCGGACCCCTTCGCGAGGCAGCGGAAGAACCAGACCCGCACATCCGACAAGGCCCGGAACATGGCGTCATGGGTGATCAGCCGCTCCAGATAGCGCAGTACCACGCGTGCGGCACCGAGGGCGCGCAACACCGGCGGTCCAACCAGGATGCCGGTGGCGATGGCCCCGCCAAGCAGCGCGCCGCTCAAGGTCATCAGCGCCACGGCGTTGCTGAGCGCGGCGAGGGAGACCAGCACCCCGGCCGTAAGCCAAACCCACCGCCCCCGCCAAAGCTCCAAAATCCGCATCAGATCGGCTGTCATACCACCCCCCGCGCGGCTTTGCCGGTCAGGGCCCGCCCGTCGCGTATATCCAGACGCCTTCCGCCAAAGGCATGCGCGGCGGCGGCATGGCTGGCGAGGATCACCGTCCGTCCGACGGCAAGGCGCCGGAGACTGTCGAGCACATCGGCCTCCGTCACGGGAGCGAGATGCGCGGTGGGTTCATCCATCCGCAGCCGTGGCGCGTTCTTGAGGTAAGCGCGGGCGATGGCGACCCGCTGCGCCTGGCCGCCGGACAGGCCGTGCCCGCCTTCACCGACTGGCGTGTCGAGGCCTTGCGGCAGATCGCGGGCGAAGCCCTCGACATGGGCGGCGGCGGCGGCGGCTTCGACCTCGGGGTCGGTCGCCTCCGGCCGCGCGAAGCGGATATTGTCGCGAATGGTGCCGGCAAACAGCACCGGCCGCTGGCCGATCCAGGCGGTGAAGCGGGAGAGGGCTTGCGGGACGATTTCGGCGATATCGACGCCGTTGATGGTGACCTTGCCGCTGTCGGGCCGGATGAAGCCCAGCAGCATTTCGATGACGGTGGATTTGCCCGCGCCCGAGGGGCCGGCGAGCACCAGGGTTTCCCCGCCCGCGACCCGGAAGAACAACCCGTTCAGCGCGGCGCCGCGGGTGGGGTCCCAGCTGAAACGCACGTCCTCGAACACCACGGTCACGCCCTTGGCCTCGACAATACGGATGTCGCGCGGCGTGGCCGGGGCGGGCAAGGGCGGGACATCGACCAGCGCGGCGGCGGCGCCGGTGGCATGCAGGCGGTCCTGATAGGCGGCGGAAAAAGCGCGCAATGGGGCGAAGAACTCCGGCACCAGCAGCAGCACGAACAACGCCGGGCCCAGCGCGATCACGAAGTCCACACCGGCCTTGGTCGTGATGTCGCGGTAAAAATACAGCGCCAGCGACACCATCGCCAAGGCGGCGGCGAGGTCGAGCGCGGCCGAAGACAGGAAGGCCACCCGCAGCACCCGCATCGTGCGCCCGCGCAGTTCATCGGCGGCGGTGGCGAGGCGCTGGGCTTCATCTTCGGTGCGGCCATAGAGCACGATGGTGGCGATGCCGCGGATGCGGTCGACGAAGCGGGACTGCAGCCGCTCCATCGCCAGGAACTGCCCGCGGGAGGCCGCGGCCGCGCCGATACCGGCCAGCGCCATGGCGACGGGCACCAGCAGGCCGCAGCCCAGCAGCATCAGCGCGGCCCAGCTATCGGCGACCGCGACGGCGATCAGCACCAGCGCCGGACCGCAGAGGGCGAAGGCCGCGGCGGGGACGTAGCGGGAGAACAGGCCGTCCAGCGCCTCCACCCGGTCGACCACGATCGAGGCGAGTTCCGCGGAATGGCGGGTGCGCAGCATCGCGGGACCGGCCTGGAGCAACCGCACCATGATATCGGTCCGCAGCCGCCGGCGGGCGGCGGCGCCGACGCCAAAGGCGATTCGTTCGGCCGCGACGTTGAGACCGGCCCGGCAGAGCGCCAGGCCAGCGAAAATGGCCAGAACCGCTGTCCAGTCGGAGTCTTTATCAAAGCCCCCGTCGCGGGCGATGGCGCCCATCAGGAGCGCGACGACGGTGAACACCTGCGCCACCGACAAGGCGGTGCCGAGCAGGTTGAGTACCAGGATCGGACGGGCGGCGCGGAACCCCAGGCGCTGTTCGCGCCCCACCCAGGCCCGTGCGGCTGTTTTGGCATTTTCGGCTGTCGACATGCGGTGCGGACTTACTCCAACCATTGGCGGTTGGACAGGGTGATCAGGGCGGGGTGCGGGGGTATCGGGTGAAGCCTCTCAGTGCACGAATTGGGGCGTTGGCTGGCCCCAACCGTCATCCCCGGGCTTGTCCCGGGGACCAAGACCCGCACAATTTCGCGAATGTCTGCCGCGATTGATCCCCGGGACAAGCCCGGGGATGACGTGAGGAGAGCATGGCCGGCTTCACCCGATTGCCCTGGGG
>CAIUPC010000431.1 GCA_903900905.1 uncultured Acetobacteraceae bacterium | reverse complement strand
GGGGACAACGGTATTTTCTCCCCGTCATGGCCCGGCTTGTCCGGCCACCCCCATGGCACCGTGCCGCGATAGGTGGCCCGGACAAGCCGGGCCATGACGATATAGAGCGCGACAGACGAAATTCGTTTCCGCGATCTGTGAATCCGTTAGGGTCAAGCCCGCGGATGACGGTTTGTTACCGCCTGGCCTGTCGAGCCAAACGCAATATCGGCCTATGCGTGAGAACCGCGGCTTCACCCGCTTACCCATGCCCAGCAACCGGCTCTGCTTGCCGCAACCCGCCGGGATCGCCATGCTGGCGCAAAACCCAGCCACACAGGGGAGAGAACCCATGGTCCAATCCGGTCGCGTCGCCTTCGGCAAGATGGAAGAGGTGCTGTTTGGCGTAAGTGCCGCTGAGGCCGTCGCCGAACAGGCGCGGGCCCTGGGCGCGCACCGGGTTTTTCTGATGGTCAGCGGCACGCTGAACCGCGAAACCGATGAGATCGCGCGGGTCAAAGCCGCGCTCGGCAACCTCTGCGCCGGGGTGTTCGACAAGATGCCCGCCCATACGCCACGCCAGGCGGTGATCGCTGCCGCCAATCAGGCTCGCGCGGCGGACGCCGATTTGATCGTGACCATTGGCGGCGGCTCGATCACCGATGCGGCGAAGACGGTGCAGATCTGCCTCGCCAACGGCATCGATAGCGCGGAGGGGTTGGACGCCTTTCGCCCGGTCAAAGGCGCGCCACCACCGGGGCTGACGCCGGCAGTGCGCCAGATCAGCGTGCCGACAACGCTCTCCGCCGGGGAGTTCAGCGCGCTGGCCGGGGTGACCGATGAACGCACCCGGATCAAAGAGCTGTTCGCGCATCCGATGATGATCCCGCGGACCGTGATCCTCGACCCCGCGATGACGCGGCACACGCCGGAATGGCTGTTCCTCTCGACCGGCATTCGCGCGGTGGACCATTGCGTGGAGGGGTTCTGCTCGCTGGAGGCCAATCCCTATGCCGACGCCCAGGCGCTGCGCGGGTTGTCGCTGCTGACGCGGGGCCTGGCGCGGGTGAAGGCGGATCCCTCCGATTTGCAGGCGCGGCTGGATTGCCAGATCGGGTCGTGGCTTTCGATGGGGCCGCTGGCGAGCGGGGTGCCGATGGGGGCGAGCCATGGGATTGGATACGTGCTCGGCGCGGTGTTCGATATTCCGCATGGGCACACGTCCTGCATCATGCTCCCCGCCGTCATGCGCTGGAACAAGTCCGCCAACGCCGATCGGCAGGCGGAGATCGCGGCGGCGATGGGGCATCCGGGGGACGATGCGGGGGATGTGCTGGACGCGTTTATCGGCGGGCTGGGCATGCCGCGCAGCCTGGGCGCGGTGAATGTGGGGCCGGATGCGTACACCCGCATCTCCGAACAGGCGATGGGCACGCCCTGGATCCCGCGCAATCCGCGCCGGATCGCCGGCCCGGCGCAGGTGCGGGAGATTCTGGCGATGGCGGCCTGAGGCGGGACGACACAGGCGTTCAATAAGCGGACTTTGCTTCAACCCCCGTCATCCGCGGGCTTGTCCCGGGGACCATGGTTTCCGCTGGTGCCGCGCCTGGTCCCCGGGACAGGCCCCATGGGCGCTAACATAAGTGGCGACGGCCTCTCTTCCGCGTCATCCCCGGGCTTGTCCCGGGGACCAATCGCG
>CAIUPC010000430.1 GCA_903900905.1 uncultured Acetobacteraceae bacterium | reverse complement strand
TCGTTGGTCGCGGGTTCGTCGGTCGCGGGGGGCTCTGAGGCAGGCGCTTCGGCGTCCGGCGCCACGGCCGCTTCGGTATCGGCGGCCGCTTCTTCCGGCCCGCGCAGAACCTCTGCCTCGATCGCCAGGGCCTGGGCGGCGTCGATGGCGGGTTGCTCATCTGCCACGGCCAGGGCCGGCGCCGGCGGTTCGTGCTCGATGGTGACACGCGTTGGTTCACGACGGCCGGCGGCCGCCTGTTCCAGCGCCATTTCCAAATCGGCCTGTTCTTCCTCGAGCCGCGCCTGCTCCAGTTCGGCCGCGATCAGGCGCTGCCTGTCGGCGACGGGGATCTGGTAATAGTCCGGGTGGATTTCGGCGAAGGCGAGGAACCCATGCCGGTTGCCGCCGTATTCCACGAAAGCCGCCTGGAGGCTGGGCTCCACGCGGATCACTTTGGCGAGGTAGATGTTCCCTTTGAGCTGCCGCTTACCAGAGGTCTCGACGTCGAAATCTTCGAGCCGGCTACCGTCCAGCACCACCACGCGGGTTTCTTCCGCGTGTGTGGCGTCGATTAACATACGCTTGGTCATTGAGGCCTGAACTCCGAATCGGCGCTCGGCTGCGTGGCGTGACCCCTGCCGCGTGTGGCTGGCAGGCACGCGCCGTGAAGCGCCGGAATTGATGTGCGGAATGGGGCCCGTCGGTCAGGGGTGCTGTTGGCAGCCAATGCGCGCGCTTGTCCGAGGTACCAAACGCCATCTGGAGCGTTGGTCCGGTCGCGGACGGAGAGAGAGCGGCGTGGTTCATCGGTCCCTGACGTTCGGTCGGCGCGTCCCGTCGCGGAACGCAGCCCCGTGTGAAAGAAATACCGTCTGCCGGTGAGGGCAGGCCCGGCGCGCCTCAAATCCAGAAAGGGGGCGCGACGCGGCCGGGGACGCGGTTCGGCGGCGCGGAGCCTCCTGAAGCATGCGGCCAGGTCCCGACCTGACGGCAAAAGGGGTCACGCGCTCACCAGAACTAACCAAGGGGGTCGCGGCGTTACCGCTGCCCCCAGGGAACGCCACCGGAGCGGCTTTGACCATGAAGCAAACTGTCATGTATCGCAAGCGTCTTACGCTGCGGTGCGCAAAAGGCGGGTACAGGGCGGATTTGCGCTCAGGTCGGCTGGCTTCCCTGCCATAAATCGGCCCCGATCAACGTACACTGTGCATATCCGAGTACGGTGTGTTAGGAATCGGGCATGCGCGCCGACGATGATGCCGGATATAACCAAGGTTTAATCTCCCGCCGCCTGCTCCTGGGGCGTTTCGCCGCCGCGGGGCCGGTTGCCGGGACCTTTTTGTTGTCTTCCGGTGCGCTCGCCGCTGCCACGAAACAGCCCCAGCCGACGCGCTCAGGCAAGCTGCCGCCAGCGCCTTTGGTGATGCTCGACCCCGGTCATGGCGGCAAGGATCCCGGCGCCATTGGCGTGTCTGGCACTTATGAAAAGCACGTTGCACTGGCCACCGCACGCGAGTTGAAGCAGCAGCTGGAGATGGGCGGCCGTTATCGGGTGGAACTGACGCGTAGCCGCGATGTCTTCATCCCGCTCGACGATCGGGTGTCACGCGCGCAAAGCCGGGGCGCGGCGCTGTTCGTGTCCATGCATGCCGATGCTTTGGCCGATCACTCCGTGCGGGGTGCGTCGGTTTATACGCTGGCGGGTGCGGCGTCCGACGCGCAGACGGCGGCTTTGGCGAAGCGGGAGAATAACGCCGACCGATTCGGTGGGGCGACCTTGCATGATGCGCCGCCGGATGTGGCGCGGATTCTCGCCAGCCTGGTGCGCCAGGAAACGCGCGCGGGTTCGGCCCGCATTGCGCATACCCTGGTCAGCACGTTGGACCGGGAGTTGCCCATGCTCCCCAATCCCACCCGCCATGCCGGCTTTCAGGTGTTGAAAGCGGCCGATATCCCGAGCGTGCTGGTCGAGATGGGCTTTATGTCCAACCCGCGCGATGAGGCTGCGCTGCGCCGGGTCGAGCATCGCAAGCTGGTGGCGGAGGCGATGAAGCGCGCCGTCGATGGCTGGTTCGTCGCCACCGGCCGGTTGCCGGCCGGGGAACGCCGGCAGGGCTGAGGCGCCCGCCATGACGGTGTTATTGACCGACGCACGTCAATCATTATGCGGACTGGCATAAGAGTAAAAATACCGAGGCACAAATCCCGGTGAAGCGCCGCGCGGGGACTGGTTCTGCGACCGGGAAACCGCCATATCCCGCCCATGACCGAACCCCTGACCGCGGGGGAGCCGTTGGTTCCTCCGCCCGACTCCAACCCGCCAGCACGGCCCGCCAAGAAGGATCGGGTGCGGCCGGTGAAGCGCCGGCGCAACCCGATCCTGCGGCTGATCCGCGGGCTGATCGGCCTCGTCATCGGTTTGACCACCCTGGGCGGCATCCTTGGTGCGGCCGGGGCCTGGGTGGCGTATCACCATTTCAGTGAAAACCTCCCCGACCTCGACCGCGTGCGGCAATACCAGCCGCCGGTCATGAGCCGGGTTTACGCCGGCGATGCGCGGCTGTTGTCCGAACTGGCGACGGAACGGCGCATCTTTGTGCCCATCGGCGCCATTCCGCCCATCGTCAGCCAGGCTTTCATCTCCGCCGAGGATCAGAATTTCCGTGGCCATCACGGCGTCGATCCGTTGGCGATCGCCCGCGCGGCGGCGTTCAATCTCATGCATATGGGGCAGGGGCGCCGCCCCATCGGTGCGTCCACCATCACCCAGCAGGTCGCCAAGAACATGCTGCTGGATGGGGAGGTGTCGGTAGCCCGCAAGGTCCGCGAAGCCATTCTGGCGGTCCGCATCGAGGAGGTGCTGTCGAAGGACCGCATCCTTGAACTCTATCTGAACGAGATCTATCTCGGCCTGGGTTCCTACGGCGTCGCCGCCGCGGCGCAGACCTATTTCAACAAGGCGCTGGACGAGATCACGATCGAGGAGGCGGCGTTCCTGGCGGCCCTCCCCAAGGCGCCCAACAACTACAACCCCTTCCGCTTCGCCGATGCCGCACGGGTGCGCCGCGACTGGGTGATCGACCGCATGGCCGAAGACCGCGCGATCACGGCTGAACAGGCCGCCGCGGCCCGGGCGACCCCGATCGCGCCCAGCGAGTTCCGCCGCCAACCTCCCATTCCGGCGGCAGACTGGTTTACCGAGGAGGTACGCCGCCAGTTGATCGCCCGGTTTGGCGCGGAATCGACGACGCAAGGCGGGCTTGTGGTGCGCACCAGCCTTGATCCCGTGCTGCAGCTCGCGGCCGAAAAGGCCTTGCGCGAAGGCCTGATGGCTTATGACCGCAAGAAGGGCGGCTGGCGCGGGGCGGTGACGCGGGTGGAGGCCAGCGCCGGTCTCGCACGCGATTGGCCCGTCGTGCTCGGCCCGCTCGCCCGGCCGCCGGGGATGTTGCCGAACTGGAAGTTGGCGGTGGTATTCGCCGCCTCGGATTCGGAGGCGAAGCTCGGCTGGCTTGATCCCGGCCCGTCCGGGGCGGCGCCTTTGCCACGCACCGGCACGCTCGCGCTGTCGGAAATCGGTTGGGCGCGCCCCGTCGCCGACGGCAAGCCCGGTGCCACGCCGCGCCGTATCAGCGATGTGCTGCAACAAGGCGATGTCGTGATGGTCGAGCCTTTCGCCACCGACGCGCCGCCGCCACCGCCCAACAGCAAGACCAAGCCACCCGCTGGCACGGTACATCTGCGGCAGATCCCGCAGGTGCAGGGCGCCCTCGTCTCCGTCGAACCCGCAACCGGCCGCGTCCTCGCCATGGTCGGCGGTTGGAGCTTCGAGCAGAGCCAGTTCAACCGCGCCACCCAGGCGCAGCGCCAGCCCGGATCAAGCTTCAAGCCGATGGTCTATCTGACCGCGCTGGAGCACGGCATTTCGCCGAGCCAGAGATTCCTGGATGCGCCGATCGTGGTGGATACGGCGGCGGGGCGGTGGCGGCCGGGGAATTATGAGGGCACGTTCAGCGGCCCGGTGCCGCTGCGGGTGGCGCTGGAGGAATCCCTCAATCTCGTCACATTGCGGGTCGCGCAGGCGGTGGGCATGCAGGCCGTGGCCGATACCGCCATCGCCTTCCACATGAACGATGGCATGCCGCGGGTGTTGCCGGCGGCTCTGGGCGCGGTCGATACCACGGTGCTGCGCGAAAGCGGCGCCTATGCGTCCTTGGCCGCGATGGGGCGGGAGGTGCAACCCAGCCTGATCGACAGCGTGCAGGACCGCAACGGCCAGGTGCTGTTCCGCAGCTCCATGATGACCTGCGGCAATTGCGGGGAGGCCGGCACGCCGCCGATACTGGCCGACACCCGCGCGCAGCTGGCCGACCCGGCGAGCGTGTTTCAGTTGGTCACGATGATGCAGGGCGTGGTGCGGCGCGGCACGGGCGTCGCGGCCGGAAAGGGCCTGAACCGGGCCATCGCCGGCAAGACCGGCACCACGCAGGATTTCACGGACGCCTGGTTCTCCGGCTTCACCGCCGATTTGGCCACCGCGGTCTGGGTCGGTTTCGACAATCCGCAGACGCTCGGGGAGAAAGAGACCGGGGGGTCGCTGGCGGCGCCGATTTGGCATGATTTCATGGCGGTGGCTTTGGACGGCCGGCCGTCGCTGACTTTCCCGATGCCGCCGGGCGTGACCATGGCGAGCTGGGGCACGGGGCTGACGGATGCGTTCAAGCCCGATCAGGTGCCGGGCGCGTCGGATCCTGGTGTCGGCGGGTTCGGCGGGGCGCCTTTGACTGGCACCTCCGCGAGCAGAACCGGGGATGGTAATGCGCCCCCCAATCCCGCCGCGGTGCATGGCGGAGTCGACACCAACCTGGGCGGGCTGTATTGACCCGCCTCCCTCAGACATAAGACGTGGAACCATGTCCGCCGAATCCGACGCCCTCAACGACCAGATCAAGCAGTCCGTGGCGCTGCTGAGGAGGCATCTTTGACTGGGATGTCGCCGAAGGCCGCCTCGCGGATCTGAATAATCGCACGGAAGACCCCGCGTTCTGGAACGATGCCGCGACCGCGCAGAAGCTCATGCG
>CAIUPC010000429.1 GCA_903900905.1 uncultured Acetobacteraceae bacterium | reverse complement strand
TGCGTCGACGGGCGAGCAAACCACGAAGGCATCCGGGTAGCGGATGCTTTCGGCGGCCAGGATTTTCAGCTCGCTGCCGTGGGCCGCGCACGGCTTGCCCCGTAATTGGTTGTAGAGCTGCCCGAGCAGATTGCGCTGGATTGCGCTATGCCGCGCTGTCCCCCCGGTCATCGCGACCGGTTCAAACCCGTCGAATTCCCAGCGCAATTCCTGCCGTTCCTCCCAATCGAGGAATTCAGCGATGGTCATGGGTTTGCGCTGGGTCGCACTCATAGGATCAGCCTAACACAGGGCAGGTGCCGGTTTCATCCACCTTGACGCATCAGCGCCAGATCGCAGCCCTCGTCGGCCTGCAGCACCTGCTCGTGGATGATCCGGTCCCAGCCGCGCTTCGGCTTCTCCGGCGGCACCCAGGCGGCGCGGCGGGTGGCCAGCACCGCTTCATCCACCAGCAGATCGAGCGAGCGGTTCTTGATCGACAGCCGGATAATGTCGCCGGTTTCGACCAGTGCAAGCGGCCCGCCCGCGGCGGCTTCCGGCGTAATATGCAGCACGATCGTGCCGAAGGCGGTGCCGGACATGCGGCAATCGCTCATCCGCACCATGTCCTTCACCCCCGCCAGCGCCAGCTTGCGCGGTATCGGCAAATAGCCCGCTTCCGGCATCCCGGCCGGGGTCAGCGACCCGGCGTTCTTCAGCACCAGGATATCGTCCGCCGTCACGTCCATATCGGGGTCATCGATGCGGTTGGCCAGATCCTCCAGCCCATCGAACACCATGGCGCGGGCTTCTTTCTCGAACAGCGACGGGGTTGCGGCGCTGCGCTTGAGGATTGCGCCGCGCGGGGCGAGGGAGCCGAACAGCGACACGATGCCCCCGACCGGGGAGACCGGTTCAGCGCGGGCGCGGATATAGCGGCGGTCAACGAATTGCGGCTCACTCAGACGCTCACCCAGCGTGGTGCCGGTGACGTCGATGCAGTCGAGGTGCAGGAGATCCCGCAGTTCCCACAGCAGCGCCGGCATGCCGCCCGCGCTATGGAAATCTTCCATATAACCTTCGCCGGTCGGCTTCAGGTCGACGATCACCGGCGTGGTGTCGGACAGCATGTTCAGCCGTTCCAGGTCGATCTTGACCCCGATTCGCCCGGCAATGGCCGTCAGATGGATCAGCGCGTTGGTGGAACCGCCCAGCGCCAGCAACACCCGCAGCGCGTTTTCCACCGACTTCGCGGTGATGATCTGCGACGGCTTGATAGGGTTTGTGATCAGCCGCACCGCCAGCGCGCCCGCTTCCTCCGCCGCCCGCAGCCGATCGGCGTGGACCGCGGGGATGGAGCCGTGGCCGAGGGGGATCATGCCGAGCGCCTCGGCGATGCAGGCCATGGTGGAGGCGGTGCCCATCACGCCGCAGGTCCCGGCGGTGGTCGCCAGGCGTCCCTCGATCTGGGCGATCCGCTCCCCGGAGACCGTGCCGGCGCGATACATCGCCCAATAGCGGCGGCAGTCGGTGCAGGCGGACAGCCGCTCACCCTGGAACGGCGTCGCCAGCATCGGGCCGGTGACCAGCTGCACGGCGGGAATATCGGCGGAGGCAGCGGCCATCAGCTGCGCCGGCACGGTCTTGTCGCAGCCCCCGACCAGGACGGCGGCGTCCATGGGCTGCGCGGTGAGCATCGCCTCGGTATCGATGGCGGCGAGGTTTCGGTAATGCATGGAGGTTGGAAACAAGGACGGCTCGCACAGCGACACCGTCGGGAAGGCCATCGGCAGGCCGCCGGCGGCGAGGACGCCGCGCTTCACCGCCTCGATCAGTTCCGGCACCGTGCGGTGGCAGTTGTTGTAGTCCGATCCGGTGTCGACGATCCCCACCACCGGCTTGTCCAGCATGGTCTGGGAATAGCCCATCGACTTGGCGAAGGACCGCCGCAGATAGAGGGCGAAATCGCGGTCACCGTAGTTGGCGGTGTTGCGGGCGAGGCCGGTTTTGGGGGGCGTGTTTGTCATACCGCGCATCGTACCCTGGCGGCGGGGGATGGCAAGCGGGGGCTTTATCCTTGGGGGTGATGCACGTCGTGCACCACGATGCCGCCGAATTCCGTGGGCATCTTCAGCCATTC
>CAIUPC010000428.1 GCA_903900905.1 uncultured Acetobacteraceae bacterium | reverse complement strand
GGGGGTGATCATTGATCTGCATCAACCCTATCTGATCGTACGCCGACTCAGAAGTGCTTTGAGAGGGTTCCTATCCCCGGTCAGACGCATCACGGCTCGGTTCAAGCCGCGCTGGTATCATTAAATTCCGGAAAGCTGGGCCTATCGACGCTGCCATCCCAGGGCGATCCTCATCGCATGATCCGTGCAACACGGCCAGGGGGCCGTCGTGATCGCGAGGTATGTCATGCAAGCAGGCATCGAAGCAGAATCGAAAGGACGGGAACTGGTCACGTTCCTGGTGCTGGCTGTTCTGATCTGGCCAGTGATCGCATGCGCGGTCGTCGGCGCTTACGGGCTCGGGTTCTGGCTCTATTTCATGCTGGTCCGCCTGCCTGGTCCGAGCTGAGGGAGATGAGGCATGTCTGATCCCGTCACCCCCAGGCGCGGCTTGTGGTCCTGGATCACCGGTAACCGCTGGGTTCGCACGGCCACGCGGCCGGCGGCATCATATAGTCTCGCTTTTCTGACGCTGGGTGGCTTCATCGCCGGCGTCGCATTCTGGGGCGCGTTCAACACAGCGCTGGAAGTCGCGAATACCGAGCAGTTCTGCATCTCCTGCCACGAGATGAAAAACAACGTCTATGCGGAATTGCAGGGCACGGTCCATTGGACCAATCGTTCGGGCGTTCGGGCGACCTGCCCTGATTGTCATGTCCCACATCCCTGGACCTATAAGATCGCGCGCAAAATGCAGGCCTCCAAGGAGGTTTGGGGTCATCTGTTCGGGCTGATCAACACGCGGGAGAAGTTCCTCGATCTGCGGCCGACCCTGGCGGAGCACGAATGGGCGCGGATGTCGGCGAACAAGTCGCAGGAATGCCGGAACTGCCATAGCCCGCTGTCGATGAACCTCGCCAAACAAAGCGACCGTGCCGCCGCGGTCCATAAAGAGCAGTTGCTGACCGGCGAAAAGAGCTGCATCGACTGTCACAAAGGGATCGCGCACCGCCTGCCGACCAAGGACGAGATCGAGGGATTTGAGTAGCGGAAAGATATAACGATCCGATCGGAACCGGGTCGTTATCCGTTTTAATTTAATGAGATCACAGATTCCGTTGATCTGTATCAAAGTAAACTCCCGGTAATATTTTACGGTAACGGCAAGATTTCATTGGCTCTGGCGTCTGTGGACAGGCGCCGGCCAGGTCGTCCGGATGCCGGGAGGGGCATGCAATGACTTGCCATCATCACCGATGCGGACGGACGATTCCATGCCGGCTATGAGGTGCCAGCGATGCTGATACCGCTGAATTTGGATCGAGAGCGTCCGCTGCAGCAGCAACTCTTCGATCAGCTTCGTGACCTCATTGTCAGCGGTCGCCTCGCCGCGGGTTCGCGTATGCCATCCAGCCGCATGCTGGCCGATGAGTTCGCGGTGTCGCGGATCACAGTATTGCTGACCTATGAGCGGATGATCGCTGATGGTCTGCTGGAAACCCTGCCCGCCCGCGGTACTTTTGTTCGGGGGCAGCCACGTCCGGTGCCCGTTCTGGCGGGCAGCCAGGGCCGCCGGACATGCAGGACGCTCGATGAGCTGGACGTTGACCAGCCCGACCCGGCCGAATTCCCGACCCGGCGCTGGCGCGCCCTGGTGCGCGAGTCGCTGGATCGACTCGGTGCGACCCTGGCGATGGAGCGGACGGACGGGCATCCCGATCTGCGCCGCGCCATTGCCGGATGGCTGTCGGCGTCGCGGGGGCTCAATGTCAGCCCTGATCAGGTGGTGCTCGCGGCCTGCCGGCAGCAGGCATTGTATCTGGCCGTACACCTTCTTCTGCTGCCCGGACAAACCGCGGTTGTCGAAGACCCATGCCATCGGGCGATTGACTATATCCTGACCAGTGCCGCGGCGCGGCTGGTGCGGGTTCCCGTTGATGATGACGGAATCCGTCTCACCGAACTGCCGCGTGAAGGCGCGGCCCTGGTCCACGTGACCCCAGAGCATCAGCAACCCCTTGGCATGCTCATGAGCGTGCCGCGGCGGGAGGCTTTGCTGAACTGGACGAAACGGACCGGCTCCATGATCCTGGAAGAGGACTGCGATGGCGAGTTGCGTTATGGCCGGATGGACCTGCCGCCGTTGATGGCATCGGATCGGGACCAGCGCGTGGTTCACGTTGGCAGCTTTGCCGCATCTCTCGGGCCAGGTGTGTCGTCTGGTTATCTCGTGGTGCCCGCGAACCGAATCGATGCCGCGCTGTCGGTGCGCCGGCTGATCGATGGTCATGCGGGGTGGCTTGAAGAATCGGCACTGGCCGAATTGCTCGGTTCCGGCGCCTATGCGCGCCATCTGCATCAGTTGCGAAAGACCTATCTCAGCCGGCGGGACGCGTTGATCCGCAGTTTGCAACACCACTTTGGCGGTGCTGGTGGATTTACGGGTATCCAGGCTGGTCTGCATCTGATCTGGCACTATCCGCCGGTTCTTGGCTCCGCCGCCAAGGTGGCCGCGCTTGCCCGGCAGGCGGGGCTTCGGGCCACGCCGTCGCCCGTTTCAGCCAGTGGCGCGGGTGCATCGGGCATTCAAGTGGGCTTCGGCATGCCGGGCGTGCGTCAGATCGAGGCGGCGGTCGCGCATTTGGCTGCATGCCTCTGTCCCGCCGAGCAGGATACGTTGGCGGCGAACTGATCGCGCCTGGTGTCAAATCAGGACTCTGGCAGTCTGGTTTGATGCGCTGGTATCATTAAATTCCGGAAAGCTGGAACTACTGATTTGCCCGGCTCGGGCAGAACCTAACAGCGATGTAATCCGATAGGAAACACGCTGATGTTCCGTTTCGCCCGTCCCCTCGCAGTGCTTACCGGTGTCGCGGCCCTTGCCGCACTGACACCGGCTCGGGCCGCTGGCATCGATTGGGGGAGCGTTCCGGGGAAGGACATCGTGCTGTTCTACCCAGGGCAGGCATCCTGGGAATGGGCGCTGACCGCGTCGGACATGTCCGGGGCGGATGATTTCCGCAAGGGCAAGAACTGCGACGCCTGCCACATAGGCGAAGAAAAAGACATGGGCCCGCAAATCGTTACGGGCAAACCGCGGGTGTTCAAGACGGGCGAAAAACCATCCCTTGAGCCCACTCCGATCCCGGGCAAGCCCGGTGCGATTCCGGCGACGGTCAAGTTCGCCAATGATGGCACCAGCCTGTTCGTGCATGTGGAATTCACGGAAGGGGCGCAGCCCGACGCGAAGCAGGACCCGGCCTTTGCGACCAAGGTCACCGTCATGTTCAACGACGGCAAGGTGCCGGAAGCCAATCGCGGCGGCTGCTTCGCCGCCTGCCATGACGATGCCACGGGCATGGCGAGCGCGGCCGGGGCGATCCGCACCAAATACCTGCCCAAGACCCATGCCAAGCTGACACGGCAAGGGGCCGGGGATGCGCTCAAGCCGGCCGACGAACTCGCGAAGCTGAAGGCTGACGGCTATTTCCTGGAATATTGGCAGGCCCGGCTCAATCCAGGTCAGCCAGCGCAGGCCGCCAATGGCAGCATTTTCGACAAGCGTGAGCAGACCAGCCCGACCGTGGTCGCGGCGGAGGCGACCAACACCGGCGGCAAATGGTCTGTCACCCTGAGCCGCAAACTGGAAGCCGGCGCGGCGTTCAAGTCCTTTTCCGGTCCGGGCCCCTATTTCGTCGCGGTTGCGATTCACGCGGGCCACACCGCTCACCGTTTCCACTACGTCTCCTTCGAACGCAGCCTCGCGATCGGCAGCGGCAACGCTGATTTCGTCGCCGTGAAGAAATAACAGATCCATCATTCGGGCAGGGGAACCGCCGCATGAGACAGAAACTCACCATCGCACTGCTGACCTGGGCGGTTCTGCTGTTCGGTGCCATCCCAGGAAGGGCCGAGGTCAAATCTACCCCGGCCCAGATCGCGTTCGCCGAAGCCGGCGAGCGTACCTGCCTGAAATGCCACGAGGAAACCAAGGTGACGCCAATTCTCCAGACACCGCACGCGGTGAAGGGGGACAAGCACACGCCGTTTGGGCAACAAGGATGCGAATCGTGCCATGGCGCCAGCCCTGATCACGTCGCCCGGAAAGTTAAGTTTCCAACGATTGTGTTCAAGGGACCCAACGCGTCGCCGGTTGAGCAGCGCAATGCGCAATGCCTGACCTGCCATCAATCCGGGCTACGGATGAACTGGCAGGGCAGCCAGCACGCCACCAACGACGTGGCCTGCACCAACTGCCACACCCTGCATGTCAGCAAGGATCCGGTGCTGGTGAAATTCAGCCAGCCGGACAAATGCTTCACCTGCCATGCGGAGCAGCGCGCCGACAGCTTCAAGCTGTCGCATCACCCCATTCGCGAAGGCAAGGTGGTCTGTTCCGACTGCCACAACCCGCACGGCTCCTCCGGCCCGAAAATGCTGAAGGAATTCACCGCGAATGAGACCTGCTACACCTGCCACGCTGAAAAGCGCGGTCCGGTACTGTGGGAACACGAGCCGGTGCGTGAGAACTGCATGAACTGCCACACCCCGCACGGTTCTACGCAGGCTCGCCTGCTGGTGCAGCGCCCCCCTTATCTTTGTCAGGAGTGCCACGCCAACAGCGGCCATCAGGCGCAGCCGTTCGCGGGTCAAAATCTGCCTGGTCAGGTGGCTGCCAATTTCCGGCTGATGGCGCGGGGTTGCGTGAATTGTCACTCGCAAATCCACGGCTCCAACAGTCCCAACGGCGCATGGTTCACCCGATAAGGCACGGAGGACACGGCAATGATGAAAGCGCGTTCTCTCAAAGCTATTCTGGCCGCGAGTGTCTGCCTCCTGCCGTTTCAGGCACTGGCAGAAGGCAATGATGATTTCGATGTCGCGGAAAAACCCGCCAGCGCGGCGCAGGCCGAGGCACCGAAAAACTGGATCACGATCGACGGTCAGTATCGCAGCGGCCATTCGGCCTATCTCGGCCGCTTCACCGGTGCGCTCGATCCCGGCTTCCAGGGGCTCGGATCGTTCCATCTGGGCGGGCGGGACCCTTGGGACTCCGGCGGCACCCATTACTGGGAACTGAACGGGATCGACATGGGGCTGCAAAGCCGGTCGTTTAACGGCAAAGGCGGTGAGCAGGGTTCCTGGGGACTGAGCTTCTTATATGACAGCATTGTCTATGAGGGCGCGGACCCGTTTCGCACCGTCTGGAACCGATACGGCCAGCTCGTCCCGGGGGTTGGTCCGGCGAGCCTGACCGCGAGCTTCGGCCAGGTCCTGCCGGCGGCAGGGTCGGTCAACTCGCTTTGGATGCTGAAGCCTACCGTCTCCCCGGCGGGGTTGCTCTACAACACCCAGATCGGCACCCAGCGGGAGATCATCGCCGGCACCGGGAAGGTGCAATTCGGCGACTGGACCATCACCGGGTCGATGCGGCATGAGCATAAGACTGGCTATCAGGCGAATTCGCTGATTATCGGTGGTGCCCCAAGCGTGACGAGCGCGGGGAGTGGCGCAGCCGCTCCGGCAGCCAATTTCAACACAGCCCTGGGTTATTTCGCACAGCCGATCGATTACGACACTGATCGGTATGATGTGACGGCGGCATGGGGGAATGAACGGCTGCAGGCACAGGTGGGTTATAATTTCAGTAACTTCACCGATAATCTGGCGACGTTCACGGCGCAGAATCCATTTGGCTTCTCCGGCTCCGGCTCGAACTCGATGGCCACGCTGTTTGGCGGTTCGCCAGCGAATCTGTCGGCGATTTATGTCCTGCCGCCTTCCAATTCGGCGCATCAGTTCAAGCTCCAGGCCGGCTATAATTTCACCCCGACGACCCGGTTGAGCGGCAATTTCGCGTACGGCGTGCAGATGCAAAATGCGCCGTATCAGCTGGGTATCGGCAACACCAACGTCGGGCTCGGTTTCCAGACCTTCCCACGCTCCAGCTTCGACGGGCTGACGCAGACCTATCACGGTAACCTGACCTTCACGGCGCGTCCGCTTGATCGGCTTGATGTCCGGCTGGCCTATACGATCGATGACCGCGATAATAAAAGCCCGCGTAATCTGTATACCAACCTGTCATGGCGGAACCGGATCAGCGACGCGAGCAATGTCGACGCGACGGTCGCGAATATGCCGTTCAGCTACGAACATCAGACGATCGTAGCGGAGGCAGGATATCGTATCCTGCCTCATACCAAGCTGACCGTGTCCGATACGTACGAATCCACCTATCGGAATTACACCAACGCGTCGCTGGTGACGTCCAACACGATCACAGCCAAGGTCCGCAGCATGCTGACCGACAGCATTTCGGGTGCGTTGAGCTATTCGCATCAGGATCGCGATGCCCATAATTACAACAGCGCTGCCTGGTGGACGTTGTTGGAGCCCACGGGTAGTAATCGGGAACCGGCCGGGTTTCTGATGTATTTCGAAGCATCAAGGATCCATGATGAAGTGAAGGGGTCGCTCGATGTTTCCCCGACCAATGCGATCACAGGGTCACTGATGGTCAAATTCTCCAACGACCGTTACCCGAACAGCGTTTATGGGCTACGTAACAACCACAACCTGGTCGTTGGCCCGGACGTAGCATGGCAGATTTCGCCATCCCTGAGCGCGCATGCGTTCTACAGCTACCAGCAGCTCTATTACGAGCAGGCAAGCCTGTACGAGACCAGCACCACCGCCGCGATCAACACCTCCGCGACCGGATCCGGCTTTATCGTGCCCTGGACAGCGCGCAGCACCGACTCGGTGCATACACTCGGGGTGACTGTGGATTGGGTACCCATCAAGGACGTGCTGAAATTCACGTTCGATTATAATCTGGCTTATGGCGACACCGCCTATGCGCTGGGTGACGGCGGGGCGATTTTCGGTGGTGCCATCACCAGCCCAACCTTCCAGCCGTCGATCACCATGCAGCCGCTGCCCGATGTGAAGTCGATGCTGAACATGGTCAGTATCCGGGGCGAATATACATTCATGCCGAACGTGACGCTCTTGTTCGGCTATGCCTTCGAGCGCTTCAGCTACAAGGACTTCATGAACAATGCTGGCGCCACGCAATATGCCAATGCCTTGCTGCCGGGCACGCTGAACCCGAACGACTCGGTGCATGTAATCGGCGCTGGGATCCGCGTTCGCTTCTGAGATCGAGCTGCTACCCGCGGGTAGCAGCCATGTTCCCGCGCGGTTTGCGTCGGCGCTGGTGGGTGCGATACTGTACGCTGCAATGCAGCATACTGGAGTCCACTCATGCCGTTGAGCGCGCCCGCCGAACGCGAGAGGCAACACACGCGTTCGATCGAGATCAACGGCTACCGCCGGGCCG
>CAIUPC010000427.1 GCA_903900905.1 uncultured Acetobacteraceae bacterium | reverse complement strand
TTCATCCTCGGCGCGATTACCGGCACGGTGGCGGCGCAGGTGATCGCGATGGCGATGATCTCGCTGCCGGTGATGATGCGGTATAAATATAACATCCGCTACACGACCGGCGTGCTGGCAGCGTCCGGCACGATCACGCAACTGGTGCCGCCGTCTCTGGTTCTGATCGTCCTGGCGGATCAGCTGGGCAAGTCCGTGGGCGATATGTATCTGGGCGCCTGGGGCCCCTCGCTGGTGCAGATCGCGCTGTTCGCCGCCTATACCTTCATGCTGAGCGTGTTCAAGCCGGACTGGGTGCCGGCAGTCCCGTTGAACGAACGCACGCTGACCGGCTGGCCGCTGTGGAAGAAGTGCCTGATGGGGATCATCCCGTCGGCGGTGCTGATCTTCGTGGTGCTGGGCACGATGATGATGGGCCTCGCCACGCCCACCGAGGCCGGGGCGATGGGCACTGTCGGCGCCGTGATCCTGGCCGTGATCCACCACAAGGACTTCAGCGCCCCCGGCAAAAAGATGTTCCTCATCGGCCTTGCCGCCGCCGGCGTGGGCACGATCATCGGCATGTTCGCGCTGTCGTCGCTGGGCTTCAAGCTGGCGATGATGGTGCTGTATCTCGCGGTCGCCTGGCTTTGCATCGAGGCCGTGCGCATCCCCGATCTGCGCGACCTCATCAAACAGGGTTATGAGACCACCATGCGCATCACCGCCATGGTGGTGTTTATTCTGATTGGTTCGACCTGCTTTTCGATCGTGTTCCTGGGGGTCGACGGCAGCAAATGGCTGGAGCACATGTTGACCTCCTTGCCCGGCGGTCCCTGGGGTTTTCTGGCGTTTATTAATCTCTTCATTTTCTTTCTGGCGTTTTTCCTGGATTTCTTTGAGATCGCCTTCATCATCCTGCCCATGATCGCCCCGATCGCGCAGAAAATGCTGACGCCGATTGTGGGGGCGGATTATGCGCTGATCTGGTTCGGGGTGATTTTGTGCGTGAATATGCAAACGTCATTTATGCATCCGCCGTTCGGCTTCGCGCTGTTCTATCTGCGCGGCGTGGCGCCGAAAGAGGTCAAAAGCTCCGATATTTACTGGGGTGCTCTGCCCTGGGTCGGTTTGCAGATGATCATGGTGGCGCTGGTGATCGCCTTCCCGATCATGGTGACGGGCCTGCTGGACGCGCCCTCGGTGGTTGATACCAGCAAGGTGCGCATCGATATCCAATCCAGCGAGCCGCAGGACGACGATCAACCTATTGTCATCGGCCCCGCGAAACCCAAATAGGCTGACGTATGGAATTGGAATTGGCCGCCGTTGTCGCTTTGATTCAGGTGATGCTGATCAACGCGGTGCTCTCAGCGGATAATGCGATGGTGATCGCCCTCGCCTCTGTCGGGCTTCCCCAGCGCCAGCGTAGCATCGCGGTCTGGGGTGGTATCGCGCTGGCGACGGTGTTGCTGGCGCTGTTCGCGGTCATCGCCACCACGCTGCTGAAAATCCTGGGCCTGCTGCTGGCCGGCGGGGTCCTGCTGCTCTGGGTATCGTGGAAGCTGTGGCGCGACATTGCCGCCAGCCATGTCGATCCGAGCCTGGGCCCCGGCGCTCACCAGCCCGAGAAAACGCTGTGGCAGGCGCTGACGCAGATCCTCCTCGCCGATATTTCGATGTCTCTGGACAACGTACTCGCGGTCGCGGGTGCGGCGCGGGAGCATCCGACGGTGATGGTCGTCGGTCTGGGGGTTTCAGTGGTGCTGCGCGGATTAGCCGCGACGCTGCTGGCACGATTGCTGGGGCGCTACCCGTGGCTGGCCTATGTCGGGCTGGCGGTGATCGTCTACGTTGCGTTGCACATGATCTGGTCTGGTGCCCACGACGTTTGGGCGGCTGTGTAGGGGCGGCGCACCGCGCCACCCCATCGGCGTTAAATGAGTGGCGATCACTTCAAATCACGTCATCCCCGGGCTTGTCCCGGGGACCAATCGCAGCACAAGCGGAAACCTTGGTCCCCGGGACAAGCCCGGGGATGACGATTTAGAAGGCCATCGCCGCTCATTCGGCGCGTACGCCGCGCCACCCCCGTGCCAATTACTGCTTCGCGCGCGCCTCGGCGGCCGACTGCCGGTAGACGAAGTTCTCATACGGGTTTTCAGCCACGCGGAACCACAGGAACTCGTCCTCCCGGAAGGCCTTCCAGGATTCATAGACCTTCTTGAATTTCGGGTTCTTGCCCGCGAGTTCCTCGAACACCTCGAACGTCGCCTTATAGGCAGCCTGCATGATCTCGTTGGAGAACACCCGCAGTTCGGCGCCATTCGCGACCAGACGCCGCAGCGCCGCCGGGTTTTCCGCGTCGTATTTCGCCTGCATCCAGGTGTTGGTCTCAGCGCAGGCAGCATCCAGCGCGGCCTGATAGGCCGGCGGCAACTCCTTGTATTTATCGAGGTTGATCAACGACCAGAGCATGGCGTTGCCTTCCCACCAGCCGGGATAATAGTAGTATTTGGCAACTTTATTGAGGCCCAGCTTCTCGTCATCGAACGGCCCGACCCATTCGGCCGCGTCGATGGTGCCCTTCTCCAGCGCCGGATACAGGTCGCCGCCGCCGATTTGCTGCGGCACGCCGCCCATCCTGGCGATGACGGTGCCAGCGAGGCCGGCGATGCGGAATTTCAGGCCCTTGATATCCTCGGCGGTCTTGATCTCCTTCCGGAACCAGCCGCCCATCTGGGTGCCGGTATTGCCCGAAAAGCGGCCGATAATGTTGTACTCCTTGAACAGCTCGTTCATCAGATCCAGGCCGCCGCCGTGCAGCATCCAGGCCTGCTGCTGGCGGGCGTTGAAGCCGAACGGCACCGTGGTGCCGAAGGCGAAGGTCGGGTCCTTGCCGACATAGTAGTACGGCGCGGTCTGCCCCATCTCCACCGTGCCATTCTGCACGGCGTCGAGCACCTGCAGCGGCGGCACGATCTCACCGGCCGCGAAGGGGGTGATCTTGAACTTGCCGTCGGTCAGCGCCGCGACCCGGGCCGCGAGGTATTCCGCCCCGCCAAACAGCGTCGTCAGGCTTTTCGGGAAGCTGGAGGGCATGCGCCACTTCACTTCAGGCATCGACTGCGCGACGGCAGGCTTGGCCAGCATGGTGGCGGCGGCGCCAAGGGCGGCGGTGCCCAAAGCGGAAGCGGTGACGAAGCGGCGGCGGTCCATTGTGTGGCGTCTCCCATGGTGCTTGGGTGATTTTTCGCATGGAAGAACGCCCTCGCGCCAGAGGCAGCGCGCGGCGATTCGCATGATTGGGAAGGGGCGATGTCACCACCCGCTGCCGGGATATTCGACCGCTGTCTGGCGGTATTTCGCTGGCTGGTGTTGCCGGTATCGGCATTGCTGTTCCTGCAGTGGCCGCTGCGGGCGTGGGTGCACGCCTGGTCGCAGCAGGCCAACGATCTGGCGCAATGGCTGTTTGCCCTGTTCGTCGCCGCCTCCGTCACCGTCGCGACCCGCGCCGGCGCGCATCTGGCGACCGAGGCGGGCACCTATCGTCCCCTCCGCCGTATCGGCGGCGCGATCTGCGTGCTGCCCTGGGCGCTCTTTATCCTGATCAGCCTCGCGCCCACGGTCTGGCGCTCCGTCGCGCAGTGGGAGGCGTTTCCCGAGACCGCGGACCCCGGATACTGGATCGTTAAAGTGGCCGCCTGGCTGCTGGCCTTGCTGGTCGCGATCCAGGCCCTGGCCGATATCGTCCGGCCGCGATGACCGCCTGGGCCGGCTTCGCCATGCTGGCTGCGGTCGCGGCCCTCATGCTGGCAACCGGACTGCCCGCTTTCATGGCGATGATCGGCGTCGCGTCGGCCTTCGCCATCGCTGGCGTCGCCGCCGGAGCCATACCGCTGGCCCTGCTGGGCGCCCTGCCCGCCCGCGTAATCGGCCTGCTCGAGACTGACTTGCTGCAGGCCTTGCCGCTTTATGTGCTGATCGGTGGGCTGTTAAACCGTTTGCCCCTGGCGGACCTGGTGTTCCGCGGCTTCACCCGGCTGGGCGGTCTCTCTCCCGCCGCGGCAGAGATGGCGGGGCTGGGCGTTGGCGCCTTGCTGGCGCCGATGAACGGCTCGGTTGGCGCATCGGTCGCGATGCTGTCGCGCGTCGTCGCGCCACGGCTGCGGACCGCTGGCGTGGCGCCGGGCCAGAGCCTGGCAACCATCTGCGCGGCCGGCACGCTCGGCGTCGTGGTCCCGCCATCGCTGGTGCTGATCCTGTTCGGTGACGCGATGATGCGCGCCCATACCGAGGCGTTGAACACCACCCACGCCATGACACGGGTCGTGAACACGCAGGACGTGTTTCGAGGCGCGATGCTGCCCGGAGCCCTGTTGCTCGCGCTCAATCTGGGCATGGTGTGGTGGCGGGGCAGGCAACGCCCAATCCCGGCGGGCAGCGCCGCGTTGCGCCCCGGCGAATGGGCCATGGCCGCCCTCACGGTGCTGGGCATCCTGACATTGCTCGGCGCGGTGACCCTCGGGCTGATATACGCCGTCGAGGCCGCTGCCTGCGGCGCCATGATCCTGGCCTTCGCGGGTATCGGCGGCGGCGCGATCCGGGGCGAGGCCCTCCGCGCTTTGCTGCATGACACCATGGCCATGACCGGCGCGCTGTTCGCCTTGTTCCTCGCCGCCGTCACCTTCACCCTGGTATTCCGCGCCTTCGGCAGCGATCGGCTGCTGGCGGACTGGGTCGCGCGCATGCCCGGTGGCGCCTTCGGGGCACTTGGGCTTGTGTTGGGGCTGATCGCGCTATCAGCGCTGGTGCTGGACGCGTTTGAGATCGTGCTGGTGATCGTCCCGCTCCTCATGCCACCGCTGCTGACACGGGCGCCGGATGTGGTCTGGGATTCAGTGATCGTGCTGCTGGTGTTGCAGGGAAGCTTCCTGCTCCCGCCCTTCGGCTACGCGGTGATGACGGCGCGCGGCCTGACGCGGGAGCGGTTGCCGTTGCGCCAGGTCGTCCGGGCCGTCATGCCGTTCCTGACCGTGCAACTGCTGGTACTGGGGCTGGTCATCGCGATACCGAAGTTGGTGCACCTGACCTCCCCCGACGACACCGCGATCCGCCCCACTTACAGCGACGCGGAAGCGCGGCAGCGCCTGTTACGCATGACGCTGCCGGAGCCGGAGCCGGAGCCGGAGGGAGAGTAGCGGCCTTAACCCGCGATCGGGCAGCCCGCCTCCGCCAGCGGCCGGAACGCCTTATCACCGGGAACCGTCTGCACGACCTCCTCATAATCCCAGGCGCCTGATGATTCCGCCGGCTTCTTGACCTTCACGAGGAACATATCGTGGATCAGCCGACCATCGGCACGCAGTGTGGCGTTGTCAGCATAGAAATCCTTGACCGGCACTTCGCGCATCTTGGCGACCACGGCCTGCGTATCCGTGGTGCCAGCCGCGGCCACGGCCTTCAGGTAGTGGGCCGTGGCGGAATAGGTCGCGGCATGATCCATCGAGGGCATCGTGGGATGGCGCGCCTTGAAACGCGCCGCCCAGGCACGCGTCTGCTCATTCCGGTTCCAGGTGAACGACGTCATCAGCGAAATGCCCTGCGCCACCGGCAGGCCAAGGGCATGAATATCCGTATTCGTGCACAGCATCGGAACCAGGCTTTGACCGCCTTGCTGCAAACCGAACTCCGACGCCTGCTTAAGCGCGCTGGTCATATCCAACCCGCCGTTCGCGAGCGCCACGACCTTGGCCCCGGATGCCTTCGCCGCCACCAGGTAGGAACTGAAATCGCCCGCGTTCAGCGGATGCTTGACGGAGCCAAGCACCTTCCCACCGGCCTTACGCACCGCGTCGGAGGCATCATTCTCCAACGATGCACCAAAAGCGTAATCGACGGTCAGAAAGAACCAGCTATCCAGTCCGCGCGCGACCAGCGAGCCCGCGACACCATGCGTCAGGGAATAGCTGTCGTAATTCCATGAAAAGGCATTGGGCGTGCAGAACTTACCCGTGAAATCGTTGGTGCCGACAGCGATGGCAACCGCGATACCGTTGCGCTCCCGCGCGACCTGCTCGACCGCCAGAGCAACGGACGAATTGTCCATACCCACGACCATGCCGACTTGCTCCCGGTCGTACCATTGGCGGGCGATGGCGGAGCCGATATCGGCCTTATTCTGATTGTCAGCGGACAGGATTTCGATCTTGCGGCCCAGCACGGTCCCGCCCGCGTCTTCCGCCGCCATACGCGCGGCCAGGAACGAGCCCGGCCCGATCGCATCAGCATACAGCCCGGTCATATCGGTCAGCACACCGACCCGCACCGGTGCGGTCTGGGCGCGGCTGCTGGTCGAGGCAAGGCCGACGGCCGCCCCCGAGGCGGCCAAAAAGGCCCGCCGCTGGATCGTTTTCATGCGTTTCCCTGATTTGTGTGGACTGACTGTTACGCCAGTTTCCCGTGGCAGTGCTTGAATTTCCGCCCCGACCCGCACGGGCAGGACGCGTTGCGGCCGATATTGCGCCAGGTCGTGGGGTCGTTGAGATCAACCACATCCGTCTGCCCGCCATCATCGGACCATAGCGCCGGGCCATTCGCGGCCAGGCCCGCCGGGGTGCCATAGGCCGAATCCGGCTGTGCATGACCCTCGTCGTACAAAATCGACGTCGGATCGAACACCGGCGGCGGCGGGGGCTCATTGCCGAGTTCCACCCGCATCAGCATGCTTGTGATACGTTCTTTCAACTCGTCCAACATGGCGTTGAACAGCGCATAGGCCTCAGACTTATATTCATTCAGCGGGTCGCGCTGGCCATAGGCCCGCAGGCCAATGCCCTGGCGCATATGATCGAGCGCGTAGAGGTGCTCTTTCCAGACCGCGTCGAGGACCTGGATCAGCAGGCTTTTTTCAATATAGCGCATCAGGTCGGGCCCGATATTGGCCGCCTTGGCCGCCATATGCGCATCGGCCGCTTGCTGAATGCGCTCCCGCAGCGCGACCTCGTCGATCCCTTCCTCGTTGCCCCAATCCACCACCGGCAGATCGAGGTTCACCACCCGCCGTACATCCTCGGCGAGGTCGGCCAGCTGCCACTGCTCGTGGAATGCCTTCTCCGGCACCCGGCGGCTGACCATGGCGTTGATGACTTCGGACCGCATGTCGGCCACGGTTTCGGCGACATCGTCGAGCTTCATGAACTCCTTGCGCTGCGCATAGACTTCCTTGCGCTGCGCGTTCATGACGTCGTCGTATTTCAGCACGTTCTTGCGGGTGTCGAAGTTGCGGGCTTCGACCTTCTTCTGCGCCTTTTCCAGCGCCTTGTTGATCCAGGGGTGGACGATCGCCTCCCCCTCTTTCAGCCCCAGGCGTTGCAGCATGCCGCCCATGCGGTCGGAGCCGAAGATGCGCATCAGATCATCTTCCAACGACAGGAAGAACCGCGACCGCCCCGGATCGCCCTGCCGCCCCGATCGGCCGCGCAGCTGGTTATCGACGCGGCGGCTTTCATGGCGCTCAGTGCCGATGACGAACAGGCCCCCGGCGGCTTTGACCTTTTCGTGGGAGGCGGCGATGTCAGCGCGGACCTTCGCCTCAATCTCCGCCATTTTCGCCGGATCGGTGACGCCCGCGAGTTCCTTCCGCAGGCGCATTTCCAGATTGCCGCCGAGTTTGATGTCGGTGCCGCGGCCGGCCATGTTGGTGGCGATGGTCACCGCGCCCGGCGCGCCGGCTTCGGCGACAATCTCGGCTTCCTGCTCGTGGAAGCGGGCGTTCAGCACCGCGTGCGGCACTTTGCGCTTCTTCAGCAACTCGCTGATGGTTTCGCTTTTCTCGATCGATGTCGTGCCGACAAGCACCGGCTGGCCATTGGCGCGGGCTTCGTCGATCAGGATCGCCACCGCCTGGTATTTCTCCATGGCGGTGCGATAGACCTCGTCATCCTCGTCATTGCGGGTCACGCCGACATTGGTCGGGATTTCGATGACGTCGAGCTTGTAGATTTCCGCGAATTCATCGGCTTCGGTCATCGCCGTGCCGGTCATGCCGGCCAGCTTGGGGTAAAGCCGGAAGTAGTTCTGGAAGGTGATGGAAGCGAGGGTCTGGTTCTCGTTCTGAACCGGGACGTGTTCCTTGGCTTCCAGCGCCTGATGCAGGCCTTCGGAATAGCGCCGGCCCTGCATCATGCGGCCGGTGAATTCGTCGATGATGATCACTTGTTCATCGCGCACGATGTAATCGACATCGCGGGCGAACAAGGTGTGCGCGCGCAGCGACTGCTGCACATGATGGATCACCGAGACGTTGAAAATATCGTACAGATTGCCTTCGGTCAGCACACCGGCCGCCTTCAGCATGTCCTCAACCGTCTGCGAACCCGCTTCGGTCAGGGAGACGGTGCGAAATTTCTCGTCTTTGTCATAGGTCTCAGGGTCCTTGACCAGTTCTTTGACCACCAGATCGACAGAGCGATAGAGGTCAGAGCTGTCCTCGGCGGGACCGGAGATGATCAGCGGCGTGCGGGCTTCATCGATCAGGATCGAGTCGACCTCGTCGACGATGCCGAAGAAGAACTCGCGCTGGACCATATCCTCCAGCCGGTACTTCATATTGTCGCGCAGATAATCGAAGCCGAACTCGTTGTTGGTGCCGTAGGTGATGTCGGCGGCGTACTGCGCGCGGCGGGCATCGTCATCCAGGCCGTGCACGATGGTGCCGACCGTCATGCCGAGGAAATTATAGATCTGACCCATCCAGGCGGCGTCGCGGCTGGCGAGATAGTCATTCACCGTCACCACATGCGCGCCCTTGCCGGCCAGCGCATTGAGATAGACGGGCAGCGTGGCAACCAGGGTTTTGCCTTCGCCCGTCTTCATTTCCGAGATTTTGCCGTCATGCAGCACCATGCCGCCGACAAGCTGGACGTCGAAATGGCGCTGCCCGAGGGTGCGCTTCCCGGCCTCCCGCACCACGGCGAAGGCTTCCGGCAGCAGCGAGTCGAGTGTTGCCCCCTCCGCCAGGCGGGCGCGGAATTCGGCGGTCTTGCCGCGCAGTGCTTCGTCCGACAGGGCTTCCATCGCCGGTTCAAGGGCATTGATCTGCGGAACCCGGCGCTGATAGCTCTTCAATGAGCGGTCGTTGGCGGAGCCAAAGATAGCGCGGGCGATGGTGGAGAACATAAGAACCTTCCAGCTTTGGCCGACCCCACACAGGGGCTCTCAAGTGGCGCGGCGTTCAGATAGGACCCGGCCGTCCCACGGTCAACGATGGCGGTGCGGTACCGGCCAATGTAATAAGCGGCATCGGGCCGGCGGTTCGCGCCGCTGAGCAAATGGGAGCATCCATGTCACGTCACCAGGGGGGGGCAATCCTTATAACGACGGCGGGCCTGCGATGGGTCATAGCTTTGCTTCTCAGCGCGGCGGCCATCCCGGGTTCCTCGGTCGCGCAACCCGCGAGCCGGCTGGCGGCGCAGGCCGGCGGGCCTACAGGCCAGCCGGGCGTAGCCGATCCTATCGTAGCGAGTGTGGAGGGCCACCAGATTCGCCTGAGCGACGTCGCGCGCGCCACCCAAACGCTGCCAGCAAACCTCCGCTCTCTGCCCTTCGACACATTGTATCCGATCCTGCTCGAACGGATGGTCGACCATCAGGCGCTTGTCCGCATGGCCGATCGGAGCGGTCTCGCGGACCGCGCCGCGGTGAAAAAAGAAATCGAGGCGGCGGCCGACCGGGTTCTTGAAGGTGCGTATCTTGAGCAGGAAGCAGCGTCAAAGGTCACTGATCAGGCGATCCAGTTACGCTACAATCAGCGCTTCGGGGCCCGCCCTGCGACGGAGGAAGCCCGCGCCCGCCATATCCTCGTGACCGCGGAGGCC
>CAIUPC010000426.1 GCA_903900905.1 uncultured Acetobacteraceae bacterium | reverse complement strand
GCACGCCGAAACCGGGCGGCTGCGGGTTTCGCACGGCTATTCCATCGGCTACCTGCCGCTGATGGTGATGCGCGATCAGGGGCTGATTGAGAAGCACGCGGCCAAAGCCGGTCTCGGGTCACTGGCCGTCGAATGGCAGATCGTCGATGGCGGCAACAATATCAACGACGCCATGCTGTCCGGGGTCGTTGATATCGCCGGCATTGGCATTCCCGGATATCTGGTGCTGCGCGACCGCACGCTCGGCAAGAAGCAGGAGATGACGGCGATCAGCGCCCTGGACGCGGGCGCGCTGTGGCTGAATACGATCGATCCGCGGATCAAAACGCTGGCGGATTATGGCCCTGGCGACAAGATCGCGGTGCCTGGCATCAAGACCTCCTACGCCGCGGTGGTGCTGCAAATGGCGGCCGCCAAGGCGTTCGGGATCGATCATTACGCGAAGCTCGACCCGCTGACCGTCGGCATGCCGCATCCGGATGCTTATACGGCGATGATGTCGGGCGGGACGGAGATCAAGTCGCATCTGGCCTCGGCCCCGTTCTCGTATCAGGAGTTGAAGAACCCCGCCGTGCATCGTGTTATCAGCACGCGGGAGGCGATTGGCCTGCTGACCATTCTTGTCACGATGACGCAAGCGCAGTTCGCCGCCGCCAATCCCGGTGTGATCGCGGCGTTCATGGCGGCGCAGGCGGAAGCGGCGGCGTTCATTGCCGCCGACAATGCGGGCGCGGCGGAGGCCTATGGCAGGGCGACCGGCTTGAAAACACCCAAGGCCGAGCTGATGGAGATGCTGGCCGACCCGGAGAATTCGTATGGGCTGTCACCGGTTGGCAGCCTGATCTACGCCAATTTTCTGGTACGCACCGGCGTGGTGAAGACCCCGCCCGCGGCCTGGACGGACCTGTTCCTGCCGGCGCTGCATGCGAAGGGCGGGAGTTAGCGCCCGTTCTGTTGCCGCCAGGCCTCGAAGGTTTCCAGGTTGGCCGGGTCCGTCGGGGGGTAAAGCCCGATGGTCCGGGCGCCGGCGCGCACGCGTTCGGTGACGAAATCCTCGAACGCGGTCATTTCCACTGCCTCATCGGCGATCTCGTCGGCCAGATGCGCGGGGATGACGATCACGCCGTCGCCATCGCCCACCATCACGTCGCCCGGGAAGACCGGGGCGTCGCCGCAGCCGATGGGAACGTTGATTTCGATCGCCTGATGCAGCGTCAGGTTAGTCGGGGCGGAGGGGCGGTTGTGGTAGGTCGGGATGTCCAGCCCGGCGATTTCCGTGGAGTCCCGGAACCCGCCATCGGTCACCACCCCGGCGACGCCGCGCATCATCAGCCGGGTGACCAGGATCCCGCCGGCGGAGGCCGCGCGCGGGTCCTTGCGACTGTCCATCACCAGCACCGCGCCGGGCGGGCATTCCTCCACCGCGCGACGCTGCGGGTGGGAATGATCGCGGAAGACGCTCATGGGATTGAGGTCCTCGCGCGCCGGCATGTAGCGAAGGGTATAAGCCTCCCCGACCATGCTGCCGTTTTTCGGGGCGCCCAGGGGCCGCACATCCTGGATCATCTGGACGCGGAAGCCGCGCTTGTAGAGGGCGCTGGCCAGAGTGGCGGTGCTGACGCCTTTGAGCTTGTCGCGGGTGGCGTCGCTGAGTTTGGTCATGACCGGTGTTTCCTCGCCAGATCGTGCATTGTCACGGGTGATGGTGAGCCAGCGCCGGATGCGCCACGCGTTGCACCTTGATCTCGGCTTCGCGCTTGCGCAACTGGGCCAGATCGTAATCGGTCTGCATTCCAAGCCATGTCTCGGGCCTGCCGCCGAACGCTTTCGCGAGCCGCATGGCCATCTCCGGGGAAATCCCGGCCTTGCCATTGACCAGATTATTGAGCGCCTGGCGGGTTACCCCGAGCACCTTGGCACCTGCTGTCACACTGAGCGCAAGCGGTTCCAGGCAGTCATGCCGAACTGACAAGCCAGGGTGCGGGGGGGTCATCATCATCGTCTTGTGCCTCGGTCAGTGGTAATCCAGAAAATCGACGTCTTTCACGTCCGTGCCTTCAAACCGGAAAATGATCCGCCAGTTGGCCCGGATGACGACACTCCAAAATCCGGCGTAATCACCCTTGAGCTGGTGCAGCCGGAAACCCGGCAGGTCCATATCCTCGGGCTGTGCCGCGCGTTGCAGGCGGGCCAGCACGCGCGCGATTTTCTCGACATGGTCCGCGCTTAATCCGCGCCGGTCGTCATCCTCAAACAGGCGGCGCAAGCCGCGATGCTTAATGTTCAGGATCATGGCAATTTGTAAATCGACAAGTGTCGATTGTCAATGCCGCAGGTTGCCCAGCAATGCCTATTGCACGAGCTTTGCGCGTGGCGTCGCTGCGTTTGGTCATAGGTCGCCGTGCTGCGATCGGGCCGGTACTGAATTCCCGCGTGTCGCGCTGATTCTCACATCTCTATCTGGCAAACCTATTCAGGATGACGATCTTATTAAGGACATGATCTCAGTATCAGCCCTACAAAGTTACCACGTCAATTCTAGACCGATCGTCGGCTTTGACCTTATTAAGATAACACATCATCAATTTAATACATTGATATGAAACGTAATTTTGTGGACATGGCGCCGCTCCAGTGATTATGTAGGCGCGCCCATTACGGAGGAGGCGGTCATGTCACCCACGGAAATTAAGCAACGATTCTTGGAGGCGCAGCGAAAAAGATGGGCCGAGGAGCAGGCTGAGGCAGATGCCATTTTGATGCCGCCGGGCAAACTCGCCGGCTTCAGGCTTCAGT
>CAIUPC010000425.1 GCA_903900905.1 uncultured Acetobacteraceae bacterium | reverse complement strand
TGCCGCGATTGGTCCCCGGGACAAGCCCGGGGATGACGGTTTTTGCTGCCATCTCTCACTCTGTTAGCGCCTATGGCGACAGGCCCGGGGATGACGGAGAGGAAGGGCGGTCGCAGTCGGCGGCATAACACGCTAGATTGCGCGCATGCACGTCACCCTGATCGTCCCCGCGCCATTCACCACCGTATCCGGCGGTTATGGCTATGACCGCCGGATCGTCTCCGGCCTTCGCACCCTCGGCCACACGGTCGAGGTCACGGAGGTCCCGGGCACCTATCCCATGGCCGATGCGACCGCGCGCGACGCGGTCTGTGCCGCGTTGGACGCGGCCGTCCCCGGCTCCAAAATCGTGATCGACGGGCTGGCCTTACCGGCCTTCGTCGGGCTGGATGACGCCTTGGCGGCGCGGGGCGCGGTGGGGCTGATCCACCATCCGACCTCCCTCGAAACCGGCACGGACGAAGCCGCGCGCGCAACCCTGCGCGATGTCGAGCAGCGGCTGTTCCGCCGCCTGCGCACCGCGATCGTTACCAGCGAGCCGACCGGGGAGGGGCTGATCAAGACCTTCGGCGTCGATCCGGCGCGGGTGCGCACGGTGGTTCCGGGGACGGAGGACGCGCCGCGCTGCGTCGGCTCCGGCCAGGCCACCTGCCAGATCCTGGCCATCGGCACCCTGATCCCGCGCAAGGGCCACGATCTGCTGATGATGGCGCTGTCGCGGCTGTTCGACCTCGACTGGCATCTGACCATCGTGGGGTCGGAGACGGCAGATCCCGCCTGCGCGGCGCAGTTGCGGGCGATGGCGGGGGCGTTTGGGCTGGAGGGTAAAGTGACCTTCGCCGGTGTCGCCGTCGATGCGGCGCTGGAAACGCTCTGGCAGTCGACCGATATCTTCGCGCTGGCGACGCATTATGAGGGCTACGGGATGGCCATCGCCGAGGCGCTGAAGCGCGGCCTGCCGGTCGTCGTCACCGCCGGCGGCGCCGCCGGGTCGATGATTACCCCCGAGGCGGGTATGGTCTGCCCCGTTGGCGATCGGGACCAGCTGTCCAAGACCCTGCGCCGGCTGATTTACTCCCCCGACCTGCGCCGCGACATCGCGGACGCGGCCTGGGAGTTGGGTAAGACTTTGCCGTCCTGGGACGATCAGGCGGCGCTGTTCGCCGACGCCCTCGCGTCCTGAACCAATAAGGAAAATGACCATGTTGCTGGGCGCGATCGCCGACGATTTCACCGGGGCCACCGACCTTTGTTCGATGCTGGTGCGGGGCGGTATGCGCACGGTGCAGCTGATTGGCGTGCCGGGGCCGGACGATGTGCCGCCCGATGCCGACGCCGTGGTCGTGGCGTTGAAATCGCGCACGGCGCCGGTTGGGCAGGCGGTCAGTGAGAGCCTCGCCGCCCTGGAATGGCTGCGCAAGGCCGGGGCGCGGCAGTTCTTCTTCAAATATTGCTCCACCTTCGACAGCACCGATGAGGGCAATATCGGGCCGATCGCGGATGCGCTGATTGGGGCGCTGGGGTGCGGGTTCGCGCTGGCCTGTCCGGCCTTCCCGACCAATGCCCGCACGGTTTACCAGGGGCATCTGTTTGTCGGCGGCATGCTGCTGAACGAGAGCGGGATGGAGCACCATCCCCTGACCCCGATGAAGGATGCCAACCTGGTCCGGGTGCTGTCGCGCCAGACCGATGGGACGGTGGGGCTGGTGCCGTTCTCGACCGTCGAGCAGGGCGCGGTGGCGATCCGGCGCACCCTGACCGGTTTGAAAGAGCAAGGTCGGCGTTACGCAATCGTGGATGCGGTGAGCGACGCGCATCTGATGGCGATCGGGGAAGCGGCGGAGCACCATGCGCTCATCACCGGCGGCTCTGGCGTGGCGATGGGTCTGCCGGCGAATTTCCGCCGGGCCGGGCTGTTGCAGGCGGCCGGGGATCCGTCCGTGTTGCCGCCGATGGGCGGGCATGCGGCGGTGTTGGCGGGGTCGTGCTCCCGCGCGACGCTGATGCAGCTGGGCTATGCCCGCGATCATGTGCCGGTGTTTGAAATCGATGTGATGGCCAATGCTGATCCGGCCGCTTTGGCGGAGGGTGCATTGGCCTGGGTTGAGGGCAAGCTGGGCGATACGCCGGTGGTGATCGCCGCTTCCGCCCCGCCGGAGAAAGTGGCGGCCGTGCAGGCCCGCTTTGGCCGCGACGCGGCTGGGGCGCTGATCGAGGACGCCATGGCGCGCATTGCCGCTGGCCTGGTAGAACGCGGCGTGCGCCGGATGGTGGTGGCGGGCGGGGAGACCTCGGGTGCGGCGGTGGCCCGGCTTGGGGTACGGTCGTTGCGGATTGGTCCGGAGATCGATCCGGGGGTGCCCTGGACGCATGCTGAAGGCTCCGGCCCGGCGGTGCGGATGGCGCTGAAGTCCGGAAATTTCGGGGGCACGGATTTCTTCCTGAAGGCGTTTCAGGTTTAGACTCGTCATGGTCGAACCGCTGACGTACCGGCCCTGATTATCCC
>CAIUPC010000424.1 GCA_903900905.1 uncultured Acetobacteraceae bacterium | reverse complement strand
TTGGTCCCCGGGACACGCCCGGGGATGACGGGAGAGAGCACCAGTTCGCCCATAGCAATCGTCGCCATCAGTACCGGATCCTCGGGTCCAGAAACGCGTAAGCCACGTCGATCCCCAGGTTGATCAGCACATAGACGCACGACGCAATCAGGATCACCCCCTGGATCACGGGGTAGTCCCGCTGGGTCACCGCCTCGATCGTTAAACGCCCGATACCGGGGATGGCGAAGACGCTCTCTGTCACCACCACGCCGCCAATCAGCAGCGCGATCCCCAAACCAATCGTCGTCACGATCGGCACCGCGGCGTTCTTCAGCGCGTGCCGGATCAGCACCGCCGCTGGAGCAAGCCCTTTCGCGCGGGCGGTGCGGA
This sequence comes from uncultured Acetobacteraceae bacterium, assembly GCA_903900905.1. Taxonomy (GTDB): domain Bacteria; phylum Pseudomonadota; class Alphaproteobacteria; order Acetobacterales; family Acetobacteraceae; genus Rhodopila. The sequence goes on along the minus strand of CAIUPC010000424.1, from coordinate 2,935 downwards.
TGTAATCCTCGTTCAGCACATCCAGCATGGTGGAGCGCGTCATGCGCGCCAGCAGCGCCGCGAAGACCAGTCCCAGCGTGATCGCCGGCAGCACCAGGTGCTGCCAGAACCCGGTGAAATCCTGCGCGTAGGGCGTGTAGCCCTGCACCGGCAGCCAGCGCAGCGTGCGGGCGAACTCATAGACAAGCCCATAGCCAATCAGGAACACGGGCGCGGAGAAAGCCAGCACCGCGATGCCCATGGTCACATGATCCACCCAGGTCCCCGCCTTCCACGCCGCCAGCACCCCGATCGGTACCGCGATCAGGACGGCGAAGCTCATGGTTACCAGCGCCAGGGCGATCGTCGGCTCCATCCGCTGCGTAATCAGCACCCAGACGGAGACCTTGTTGAACACCGAAACCCCGAAATCGCCTTGCAGCAGCGCGAAGATCCACAGGCCGAACTGCGTGATCAAAGGCTTGTCCAGTCCGAGCGACACACGAATACGCTCGATATCATCGGTCGTCGCATTGTCCCCGGCGATGATCGCAGCGGGATCACCGGGGCTGAGATGCAGCAACAGGAACACGACGACGGCCACCACCAGCATCACCGGGATGGTCATCAGCACGCGGCGAATGAGGAATCCGAGCATGCTATTTCTTTTCAATATTCCAATAGACCGGCAGCGGTGCCGCCAGCACGCCCGTCACGTTCTTGCGGAACGCGATGGGCTGGAAGAACTGCCCGAACGGAACATAGGGCAATGATTCGAAGGCGCGGGTTTGGATGGCGTCGATCTCGGCCTTGTGCTTGCTGGCATCGGTCTCCCGCATCCAGACACCCACCAGCCGCTCCAACTCCGGATCGCAGGCCCAGCCGACATTGGCCGCGTCGCAGCGGGAGCTGAACCAGGCATTGGTCGCCGGCGTCGTCACATCCGGCCCGCCATGGGTGGTGATGAACAGGTTCCAGCCGCCCTGCTCCACCGGCTCCCGCTTGGCACGGCGGACGGAGATCGTGGACCAGTCAGCCGACTGGATATCCACATTCACCCCGGCCTTGCGCAGCTGCGCGATCAGCACCGTCATGGCCGCCGCGTATTGCGGCCGATCGGTGGGCATGAGAACGACCATTTTCTCGCCGTTGTAGCCGGCTTCTTTCAGCAGCGCCTTGGCCTTGGCGAAATCCGGCTTGCGCATCGGGGCGGATCCGACATCGGTTTCATTGCCGGAATTGCACAGGAAGAAGGCGCCGCAGAACTTCATGTACAGGCTCTCATCGCCCGCGACGGACTGCATATATTCTTCCTGATCGATCATATAGAGCAGCGCCTGCCGCCCTTTGAACGAGTTGAAAGGCGGGTTCAGGCTGTTCGGCCGGATCAGCCCCTGCACGCCGAGCTTGTCGATGTTCAGCACCGTCAGATCGGGATTTTCCTTCATCAGGCGGATGAAATCGAGCGGCGGCGCCTCGAAATAGTCGATCTCCCCGGCCATCAGCGCGCTCAGGGTGGTGTTGGCGTCGGGGATGTAGAGCCACTCGACCCGATCGACCTTGGCGATCTTGCCGCCGGAGAGGTAATCGGCGGGTTCTTTGCGCGGCACGTAGCCTTCATGCCGGGCGAAGATGGCCTTGTTGCCCGGGCGCCATTGGTCACGCAGCATCTTGAACGGGCCGGAGCCGATGGATTCCGTGATCTGCTCGTTCAGCGGTTTGCTGGCGATCCGTTCGGGCATCATGAAGGCCGTGGTCGGGTTGCCGAGCATGTCGAGCACCAGGCCGAACGGCTCTTTCAGGATCAGCCTGAAGGTGGACTGGTCCACCACCTCGGTGCTGGCGACGAACTTGCCGAGGATCTGGCCGCTCGACACCTTGACCATCCAGCGCTTGAGCGATGCCACACAATCGGCCGCCGTGACCGGCTGGCCGTCATGGAACACCAGGCCCGGGCGGAGGGTGAAGGTGTATGCCAGGGAATCCGGGCTGACGGTCCAGGTATCGACCATCTGCGGCTTGGGCTGGAACCTGGAATCGAACGAGAACAGCGTGTCGTAGACCAGATAGCCATAGCGGTTGGTGATGTAGATCGTGGTCCAGGTGGGATCGAGCACCTTCAGATCCGCGTGCACCACCGCGCGCAGGGTTTTGTCAGCGGCCGCGGCCCCCGTGAGGGAGGCGAGGAACAGGCAGAGCGCGACGCAGAAAGTGCGAAGGGCCGTGAACGCGATGCCGCCGCGGGCGGTACTCGGCACACCAACCAACCGACTTCTCGACGTCCCGGCATTGCCCATCCCGTCATGCCGACGCAGGTCGGCATCCACGCCTTCGGCGACCCGATCGACAGGAAGGCGTGGATGCCGATCTTCATCGGCATGACGAGAGTGTGGTGCCGCGGGCGATCCTCGGGTCAAGCCCGAGGATGACGGATGAGACGGGCGGGATAACGGGGGGGCCATAACAAACGACGACATGTTCATCACTTCTTCTCAATATTCCAATAAACCGGCATCCCCGCCTCCAGCACGCCCGTCACGTTCTTGCGATACGCTATCGGCTGGAAGAACTGCCCCGTCGGCGCGTAGGGGACTGACACAAACGCCCGTTCCTGCAAGGCCGGGATCAGCGCCCGGCGCTTGGCGCGATCGGGTTCCTTGGCCCAGCCGGCGATGAGATCCTGCAAGACCGGATCGCAGGCCCAACCAATATTGGCCTTCTCGCAGTTCGAGCCGACCCAGTAGTTGCTGATGGGGTTGGCGGCGTCGGGGCCGCCATGGCCGGTGACGACGATGTTCCAGCCGCCCTTGTCCGGCGGGTCCTTGCGGGCGCGGCGGATGGAAATCGTGCTCCAGTCCGAGGGTTGCAGATCGACATTGACGCCGATGGCACGCAGCTTTTCGACCGCCACCATCGTCACCGCGTTATACGGCGCCCGATCGGTGGGCTGCAGGAC
>CAIUPC010000423.1 GCA_903900905.1 uncultured Acetobacteraceae bacterium | reverse complement strand
CGACGCAGGTCGGCACCCACGCCTTTCTCCTGTCTGACGCTGCAAAGTCGTGGATGCCGACCTCCGTCGGCATGACGGCGTTGGGGCGGTGCGGGTGAGTCAATGCCAACACGGGCTGGTATTATTCACCGCAAGTGCCAATGGCGGTGCTCGGGTCAAGCCCGAGCATGACGGCTTTTGGCGCAAATGCGCCATATGCGATAGCCCGCGCCCCGTCGCGGACAACGCTATTCCAGAACGTCGCGAGAACAGGGTATATCCGGCCGGCGCACAGCGGCGACACAGCGGAATGGAGCCAACAATGCCGGATGATTTCGCCGGGCATATCGAAGACACACGCCTGACCGACGCGCTCAGCGAGCGGTACCTGGCCTATGCCCTGTCCACGATCATGTCGCGCTCGCTCCCCGATGTGCGCGACGGCATGAAGCCGGTGCACCGGCGGCTGATCTACGCGATGCATCAGCTGCGGCTGGACCCGACCTCGGGCTTCAAGAAATGCGCCCGCGTCGTCGGCGACGTCATGGGCAAATACCACCCGCATGGCGACCAATCGATCTATGACGCCATGGTGCGCATGGCACAGGAATTCGCCGCCCGCTACACCCTCGTCGAGGGCCAGGGCAATTTCGGCAATATCGACGGCGATAACCCCGCCGCCATGCGCTACACCGAAGCCCGCCTGACCGAGGTCGCCAAGGCGATGCTGCAAGGCATCGACGAGAACGCGGTCGATTTCCGCCCGACCTATGATGGGGAGGAGAACGAGCCGATCGTCTTGCCGGCGGCGTTTCCGAATTTGCTGGCGAATGGGGCGGCGGGGATCGCGGTGGGCATGGCGACCTCCATCCCGCCGCATAATGTGGGCGAGGTCTGCGCCGCCGCTCTGCATCTGATCGAGAACCCCCAGGCAACAGCCGCCGATTTGCTGCGCTTCATGCCCGGCCCGGATTTCCCGACCGGCGGCGTGGTGGTGGAAGAAGCGGCCTCCATCCAATCCGCTTATGAGACCGGGCGCGGCGGCTTCCGGCTGCGCGCCAAATGGGCGGTGGAGAAAGGCGCGCATGGCACCTGGTCGATCATCGTCACCGAAATCCCCTATCAGGTGCAGAAGAACAAGCTGATCGAGCAGATCGCGCAGTTGATGGAGGAGAAGAAGCTCCCCCTGCTCGGCGATATCCGCGATGAGAGCAGCGACATCATCCGCCTGGTGCTGGAACCCAAGACCCGCGGCGTTGAGCCCGAGGTTCTGATGGAAACCGTGTTCCGCGCCAGCCAGCTGGAAACCCGGTTCTCGCTGAACATGAACGTCCTCGATGCCACCCGCACGCCGCGGGTGATGGCGCTGCCGGAGGTGCTGCGGGCCTGGCTGGATCACCGGCATGAGGTGCTGGTGCGGCGATCCAACCACCGGCTGACGGCGATTGAGCGGCGGATCGAGATCCTGGACGGGTATCTGATCGTCTACCTCAACATCGATGAGGTCATCCGCATCATCCGGGAGGAAGATGAACCAAAGCGCCGGCTGATGGCGCATTTCTCCCTGACCGACACGCAGGCGGAGGCGATCCTGAACATGCGCCTGCGCAGCCTGCGCCGGCTGGAAGAGATGGAGATCCGCAAGGAGCACAAATCCCTGTCCAAAGAGGGCAAGGATCTGCGCGCCCTCCTGGGCAGCGAAAAGCTCCGCTGGGCCCGCATCGCCGATGAGATCGGCAAGACCCGCGACAAGTTCGGCTCCGGCGCCCTCGGTGATCGCCGCACCGAAATCGGCGTCATGCCGGTGGTGGCGGACGTGGCGCCAGAGGCGTTTATCGAGCGCGAGGCGATCACCGTCATTCTGTCGGAGAAAGGATGGATCCGGGCGGTGAAGGGCGCGGTGGCGGACCCGGCGGAGCTGAAGTTCAAAGAGGGCGACAAGCTGAAGCTGATCCTGCCGTGCTTTACCACCGATCGCCTGACGTTGTTCAGCACCAATGGCCGCGCCTATACGCTGAAGGCCAGCGAGCTGCCGCGCGGGCGTGGCGATGGGCAGGCGCTGCGGGTGCTGGTCGATCTGTCCAACGAAGACGACGTCATCCTGCTGTTCGTGGCGGCCGAGGGCGCCAAATACCTGCTGGCGTCGAACGCCGGGCGCGGCTTCCTGATCGACGGGGGCGGGCTGGGCGCGGAAAAGCGCACCGGCAAGCAGGTGCTGAACCTGAAACCCGGGGAGGAAGCGACGTTCTGCATCCCGGCCGAGGGCGACCACGTCGCGGTGGTGGGCGAAGGCCGCAAGCTGCTGGTCTTCCCGCTGCACGAGATTCCGGAAATGGCACGCGGGTCGGGCGTGATCCTGCAGCGCTACAAGGATGGCGGCCTGGCCGACATCAAAGTGTTCCGAATCGCGGATGGCCTGACCTGGCGATCGGGGGAGCGCACCCGGACCGAGACCAACCTGAAGGAGTGGCTGGGCAACCGCGGCCAGACCGGGCGGATGCCGCCGAATGGGTTTCCGCGGACTCCCGGATTTGGGCGGTAGCGCTACCCCTTGACGTCCCCCGCGCATTCTCGCGTAGAAGGCGCGCCGCACGGTTTCAAAAAACCGCGATATGCGCGGTGATCAATGAAACGCACCCACCTGGGAGACTTAAACGATGTCGCTTTCGCGTCGCGGCCTGCTTGGCACCGCTGCTGCCCTTTCCTCCGTCCCACTCATTGGCGCGCGCGCCCAGGCGCGGCCTGTCATCAAGCTGGGGGTTTTGACCGATCTGTCCGGCACCTATCGCGACAATACCGGCCCGACCTCGGTCGCCGCCACGCAGCTGGCGTTCGAAGAGATGAAGAGCGAACTCAGCTTCGACGTCGAGATCATCAGCGCCGACCATCAGAACAAGCCGGACATCGCGGCCTCGATCGCGCGGCAGTGGTTCGATCAGGGCGTGGACGGGGTGATCGACGTCCCGACCTCCTCGGTCGCGCTGGCCATGGCGCAGGTCGCGCGGGAGAAGGACAAGATGATGCTCAACGCCTCCGCCACCGTGGCGGCGTTGACGGATGCGCAATGCAGCCCGAACACCATCGTCTGGAGCTTTGACACCTACGAGAACGCCCATTCCACCGGCGGCGCGTTGATGGCGCAGGGGCACAAGTCCTGGTTCTTCATCACCGCCAACTACGCCTTCGGCCAGTCGCTGGCCGACCTGACCAAGGAAGTGGTGCTGGCGGGCGGCGGTGAGGTGAAGGGCGACATGCGCTACCCCTTCCCGGACACGACCGACTTCTCGTCCTTCCTGACCCAGGCGCAGGCCAGCGGCGCGAAGGTGCTCGGTCTGGCGAATGCCGGCCTGGACACGCAGAACTGCATCAAGCAGGCGGCGGAATTCGGTCTCAATCGCACCATGAAGATCGCACCGCTGCTGCTGTTCATGCAGGACGTGCATTCGCTGGGTCTGGAAACCTGCGGTGGCCTGACCACCACGGAAACCTTCTACTGGGACCTGAATGACCGCACCCGCGCGTTCACCAAGCGGCTCCTGACCAAGTCCCCGAAGAACTACCCGAACCAGGCGCATGCCAGCGCATATGGCATCACGCTGCACTATCTGAAGGCCGCCCAGGCGATGGGCGCGGTGGAAGCGAAAAAGAGCGGCCGGGCCGCGATCGCGCGGATGAAGTCGATCCCGACCGACGACGACGCCTTCGGCGCCGGCCGCGTGCGTGAAGACGGGCGTGGCGAGTTCCCGGCGTACTTGTTCCAGGTGAAGACCAAGGCCGAGAGCACGGGCGAGTGGGATCTGTACAAGCTGGTCCCCACCACCCCGCCGGCCGGGGTGCTGCACCCGGTCAATGACAAGTGCCACTTCCCGACCAACTGATGTGAAAGCAGGGGGCGGTCGTGCACCGCCCCCTCGCCGAACACGGCGGAACGTTTTACACAGCGCCCATGCGCTATATCTCCACTCGCGGGCAGGCGCCCGCACGCGACTTCGCCGATGTTCTGCTCGCTGGCCTGGCCGAGGATGGCGGGCTGTTCGTGCCGGAATCCTGGCCCCATTTCACCCCGGCCGATTGGCGCGCGATGCGTGGCCTGCCGTACCACGCGCTCGCCGCGCGGGTGATGCAGCCCTTCGTGGGCGATGCCATTCCGTTCGAGACGCTGCGAAAAATCTGCCGCGACGCCTATGCCGGGTTCGGCCATCCCGCCGTCGCGCCCTTGGTGCAGCTTGAGACCAACCTGTTCACGCAGGAGCTGTTTCACGGCCCCACCCTCGCCTTCAAGGACATGGCGATGCAGGTGCTGGGGCGGCTGTTCGACCATGTGCTGACCGCGCGCGACGCCCGCGTCACCATCGTCGGCGCCACCTCCGGCGACACAGGATCGGCCGCGATCGAGGCCTGCGCCGGGCGGGAACGGGTCGATATCATGATCCTGCACCCGCATGAGCGCACCAGCCTGGTGCAGCGGCGGCAGATGACCACCGTGCACGCCGCCAATGTCGGCAATATCGCGCTGGAGGGCACGTTCGACGACTGCCAGGACCTGGTAAAGGCCATGTTCGCCGATACCCAATTCCGGACCGAGGTGCATCTGTCGGCCGTCAACTCCATCAACTGGGCACGCATCGCCGCCCAGATCCCCTATTATGTCGCGGCGGCTCTGGCGCTGGGCGCGCCGGACCGGGAGGTCGCGTTCAGCGTGCCCACCGGCAATTTCGGCAATGTCCTGGCGGCCTGGGCGGCGCGGCGGATGGGGCTGCCGGTGGCGCGGTTGATCGTCGGCTCGAACCGCAACGACATTTTGTTCCGCTTCCTGGAATCCAACGACATGTCGATGGTGCCGGTGGAACCGTCGCTGTCGCCGAGCATGGATATCCAGGTCAGCTCCAACTTCGAACGGCTGTTGTTTGAGCTGCTGGAGCGCGATCCGGTCGCGCTGACGACGACCATGCAGCGCTTCCGCGAGACCGGGCGCATGCCGGTGCCGGACGCCACCTGGCACCGCGCCCGCGGCGTGCTGCACGGCTTCCGGCTGGATGATGCGGGGACGGAGGCGGAAATCCGCCGCTTGCATGCGGAGTGCGGATATCTGGCCGATCCGCATACGGCGATCGGGATCGCGGCGGCGCGGGCGCATGCGCCGGGGCATGGGGTCCCGACGGTGGCGATGGCCACCGCGCACCCGGCCAAGGTCCCCGACGCGATGGAGCGGGCAACCGGGCTGCGCCCGCCGCTGCCGCCGCGCATGGCGGATTTGTATGAGCGGGAGGAACGCTTCACCGTGCTGCCGAACGATCTGGCGGTGGTGGAGGCCAAGGTGCGGGCGCTGGTAGGGCGCAACCGGGCCTAGCGGGCGGTTGCCCGTCGGCCGCGCTTTGTCACACTTGTGTCGTTTGACGGCGGTTGACACTGCGGCTAGCCAATTTCCGGCGTTCTAGCGGCGGGAGCATGGCGATGAGTAGCGGCACGACGGAGAAATCCTGGATCGATACCGAACTGGAAGACGACTTCGATGAGGAGTTGGAACAGGAGCTGGACGATGGCCGTCTTCCCGCGATCCTGCGCGAACACCATCTGAACCGGACCAAGAGCACGATCGACCGCGCCTTCTATTTCCGCGAATTGCTGCGCCTGCAAACCGAACTGATCAAATTGCAGGACTGGGTCGTGCACAAGGGCCTGAAAGTCGTGGTCCTGTTCGAGGGCCGCGACAGCGCCGGCAAAGGCGGGGCGATCAAGCGCATCGCGCAGCGCACCAACCCCCGCATCTGCCGCGTGGTCGCGCTGCCGGCGCCCTCCAGCCGGGAAACCCACCAGTGGTATTTCCAGCGCTACGTGCCGCATCTGCCCGCCGCCGGGGAGATCGTGCTGTTCGACCGCAGCTGGTACAACCGCGCGGGCGTCGAACGCGTCATGGGCTTCGCGACCGAGGAGCAGGTCGAGGAATTTTTCCGCGACGTGCCGGAATTCGAACGCATGCTGGTCCGGTCCGGCATTATCGTGATCAAATACTGGTTCTCCATCACCGATGAAGAGCAGCAGGCCCGCTTCCTGATGCGCATCCACGACCCGATGAAGCAGTGGAAGCTCTCGCCGATGGACCTGCAGTCCCGGGTTCGGTGGGAGCAATACACCAAGGCCAAGGAAGACATGTTCGAACGCACGAACATCCCCGAAGCGCCCTGGTATATCCTGGAGGGGAACGACAAAAAGCGGGCGCGGCTGAACTGCATCGCGCATCTGCTGTCGCTGATCCCCTATGAAGAAGTATCGCACGAGCCGGTGGACCTGCCGGAGCGGGTATTCGACCCGCACTATGAGCGGCGGACCCTGCCGCCGGAACTGTATGTGCCGGATCGGTATTAAGGCGGCGGCCCGCAACCGCTGACGCATCGCGACACGACCCTCCGTCATGCCGATGCAGATCGGCATCCACGGCTTTCCTCCGATCGTACCTGTTAAGGCGTGGATGCCGATCTGCGTCGGCATGACGAGGTAAAAGGCGGCAGTACGCCAATCATTTTGTGGGTTGGTATCAGACCATGCCAGGGGAACCGCCGGGCCGGGTTCTGGCGCGGGGCTGCGACAGCAGCCGGGCGATTGCATCCCCAGCCCCCCCCACTTACATGATAGCGGCGATACCCTAAGGAGCCCCCCACCCCGTGACCGACCCCATCCAAGTGACCCGCCTGCCCTCCGGCCTGACCGTCGTCACGGAACGCATGGACCGCGTCGAGACCGTGTCGTTCGGCGCCTATGTCGCCTCCGGCTCACGCAATGAAAGCGCGGAGGAAAACGGGGTCTCCCACTTCCTCGAACATATGGCCTTCAAGGGCACCGAACGCCGCTCCGCCGCCGCGATCGCGGAGGAGATCGAGGCCGTCGGCGGCCATATCAACGCCTATACCGCCCGCGAGCAGACCGCCTATTACGTCAAGGTGCTGAAGGAAGACACCGCGCTGGGGGCCGATATTATCGGCGATATCCTGACGCATTCGACCTTCGAGCCGGAAGAGCTCGAGCGTGAGCGCGGCGTCATCCTACAGGAAATCGGCCAGGCCAACGACACGCCCGACGACATCATCTTCGACCATTTCCAGGAAGCCGCGTATCCCACGCAGCCGCTGGGGCGGCCGGTGCTGGGGACCGAAGAGGGCATTCGCACCATGCCGCGGGGCATGCTGACCGGCTATATGAAGCGCAACTACGCCCATTCCAACCTGGTCGTCGCCGCCGCCGGCAATTTGCAGCACGACGCGATCCTGGATCTGGTGAACCGGCACTTCACCGATCTGCCGCGGGATATGCCGCCCGCCGTGGCGCAGGCCACCTATCGCGGCGGGGAGTTCCGGGAGGATAAGGACCTCGATCAGGTCCATATCGTGCTGGGCTTCCCCTCCGTCGGCTACGGCGATCCGGATTATTATCCGACGCTGCTGCTCTCGACCCTGCTGGGCGGGGGCATGTCGTCGCGCCTGTTCCAGGAAATCCGGGAAAAGCGGGGGCTGGTCTATTCGATCTACTCCTTCGCCTCCCCCTTCGCGGATCACGGGCTGTTCGGCATCTATGCCGGCACCGGTGAAAGCGAGGCGGCGGAGGTGATGCCGGTCACGCTGGAAGAGCTGCGCAAGGTCCAGACCGAAGTGTCGGAGGCCGAACTCAGCCGCGCCCGCGCCCAGGTGAAGGCCTCGCTGCTGATGTCACTGGAGAGCACCGGCAGCCGCTGCGAGCAGCTGGCCCGCCAGATGCAGGTGTTCGGCCGCGTGGTGCCGACGCAGGAGACGATTGCCAGGCTGAACGCGGTCACCACCGAGGATGTGCAGCGCGCCGCCGCGCGGACCTTCCGCGCCAGGCCGACCCTGGCCGCGATGGGCCCGGCTGAGCGGGTGCCGAGCCTGGCGGAGATCGCGACGACTTTGGCGGGGTGATCGCAGCCAGCGCAACCATTGGTCGATGGCCGTGCCATTGGTTCGCATGGGGATCAATGTACGCGGTGGAGGCCCCCTCCCCGTCATCCCCGGGCTTGTCCCGGGGACCAAGGTTGCCACCTCCGCCGCGATTGGTCCCCGGAACAAGTCCGGGGATGACGGGACTTTAGCACCGAGCCGCCAGGCCAAAGGAGCGGCTACCGGAGACAACACATGACCCCGCCGCCCTTCGACCTCGGCCAGGCGCTCACCCAGGCCAATGCGCTTTGGAACGCCGGTCAGGCCGACCAGGCGGAGCGGCTCTGCCAACAGATCCTCGGCGCCTGGCCCGGGCAGACGGATACGCATCAGCTGCTGGGGCGGATGGCGCTGGCATACGGGAATATCCGCCTGGCCATCGCGCATCTGCGCCAGGCCTGTCAGGCCCCGCGGGCGCCGGCGATCTATTTCAGCGATCTGGCGGAGCTGTGCCGGCGCGGCGGCATGCTGCTTGAAGGCGAAGAGGCCGCCCGCACCGCCGTGACCATGGACCCAACCCTCAGCGGCGCCTGGAGCAATCTGGGCATCCTGTTGCAGGAACTCGACAGGCAGGACGAAAGCCGCGCCTGTCTGGAACGCGCTTTGGCGCTGCGGCCAGACGATCCGCGGACCCATAACAACCTGGGCAATACCTGCAAGCGGCTCGGCCTGCTGGCGCTGGCGGAGCAGCACTGGCTGCGGGCCATCAGCCTGGAATCCAACTACGCCGAACCGCACAGCAACCTCGCAAATCTCCGGACCGCGCAGGGGCAGTATGACCAGGCCGAGGCCCTGGCCCGGCACGCCATCGCGCTGGAGCCCCGGCTTGCGGATGCGTACCTCAACCTCGCGGGGCTCGAGACCGCCCGGCAACGCTACGCGCAGGCGCTGCACTGGCTGGACGCGCTGCTGTCCTTCGCCCCCGGCTACGTCGCCGGCCTCGCCGCCCGGGCGGTGGTGCTGAAAGAGCTCGATCGAACCGGCGATGCCCTGGAGGCCGGCCGCCGTGCCGTCGCCGCCGGGCCGAACAGTGGCGAGGCCCATCACGCTTTGGGGCAGGCCTTGCAGGCTGCCGGGCAGTATGACGCCGCCCTCGCGGCCTATGAGCGCGCGGCGGCGCAGCCGGGTTCGGCGCGCGAGCAGGCGCAGATCGCCAGCGCCGCGCTGCATATGGAACTGGGGCGCAAGGCCCAGGCAACCGCTGGGTTCGAACAGGCCCTGGCGGCCTTCCCGCGGTCGGCCAAGGCGCTGTATAATCTGGCGGATATGCGCCGGGTGACGCGGGATGACCCGATCCTGCCGCGGATGCTGGATTTGCTGGGCACGGATGGCAGCGCTTTGTCGCTGGACGACCAGATGCAGCTGCGGTTCGCGCTGGGCAAGGCGTTCCTGGACCTCGGCGACAGCGCCCAGGCCTTCCGGCATCTGAACGAGGGCAACCGCCTGAAGCGGGCGATGTTCCAGTATGATTCCGTCCAGGTGCGGGCCTGGATGGCCAGCATTGCCACGACCTTCACCCGCGGCGCGCTGGCGGCCGCTGCGAAGCGGCGCGCAGCCCCGGCGCCGGGTTCGGCCCTGCCGGTGTTCGTCTTCGGCATGCCGCGATCGGGCACCAGCCTGGTGGAGCAGATCCTGGCCTCCCACCCCGCTGTGCATGGCGCCGGGGAGTTGCGGCATCTGCCGGCGGCGGTCGAGCAGATCGGTGGCCTCCCGGCATCGGTCAAAACCCTGTCGGCGGAGCAGCTTGCCGCGATGGGGGCGGAGTATCGCGCCGCGGTTACCGGTCTGGCGCGGGGCCGGGCGCTGGTGGTGGACAAGATGCCGTCCAATTTCCTGTGGGCCGGGCTGATCCGGATGATCCTGCCGGAAGCGCGGATGATCCATGTCCGGCGCGATCCGGCGGATACCTGCCTGTCCTGCTACACCAAGCTGTTCGCGAAAGAGCAGCTGTTCAGCTACAACCTGCCCGAACTGGGGCAATTCCATCGTGACTACCAGACCATGATGGACCATTGGCGCGCGGTGCTGCCGGCGTCGCACTTCCTGGAAGTCGAGTACGAGGCGGTGGTGGACGATCTGGAAGCGGAATCGCGCCGGATGCTGGCGTTCCTCGGCCTCCCCTGGGATGAGGCGGTGCTGGGCTTTCATCAGACCCAGCGCCCGGTGCGCACGGCCAGCGTCAATCAGGTGCGCGAGCCGATATACCGGTCCTCGGCCGGGCGTTGGCGGGCGCATGCGGCGGAATTGCAGCCGCTGCTGGCCGCTTTGGGTGTCGCTGCGCCGGTGTGACGGGGGCCATGATCTCGCGCACATTGGCGTAATTCCAAGCGCCCGTGATGTTGACCCATCAGTTCTCCCCCTCCCCTTGCGGGAGGGGGGTGGGGGGGGGGGT
>CAIUPC010000422.1 GCA_903900905.1 uncultured Acetobacteraceae bacterium | reverse complement strand
GGGGGGGGGGGGGTGGGGTAAAACGGCACCGTTGCGGGGAGATCACCCCTCCCCCCCACCCCCTCCCGCAAGGGGAGGGGGAGATCTTTCGTCTGCGTCGTCACTATCCATGGTAATCCGCCCCCTCACCCGCTTCGGCCTGCTCGCCGGCCTCATCACCCTCGCCGCGGATCAGGCGAGCAAATGGTGGATTCTGGAGGGGCTGAACCTGCCCGACCTGCGCCAGGTCGTGCTACTGCCGTTCCTCAATTTCACCATGGTCTGGAACCACGGCGTCACCTTCGGGCTGCTGAACGGTTTTGGCGAATGGGGCCACATCATCCTGGCGGTGGTTTCGCTGGCGGTGGTCGCCGCCCTTGGCGTCTGGTTGTGGCGGGCTGAAACCAAACTGGTCGCCATCGCCACCGGCGCCATCGCCGGCGGTGCGATTGGCAACGTCATCGACCGTCTGCGCTTTGGGGCGGTGGTGGACTTCATCCATGTCCATGCCGGCACGCCCTGGGGCGACTACTCCTGGTATGTGTTCAACGTGGCCGACGCCGCCATTGTCTGCGGTGTCGTCGCGCTGGTGTTCGACAGCCAATTCCCCCGCAAGACCCTGGACCCCGGCCGCACGCGGGAGTAGTGGAGCCGCCATCATGGCACGCATCGTTTCCCTCTCCCGCACCACCTCCGAAACCGATATCAGCCTGACGCTGGACCTCGATGGGTCGGGCAGGGCGGATATTGAAACCGGTATCGGCTTCCTCGACCACATGCTGACGGCCTTCGCCCGGCATGGGTTGTTCGACCTGACCGTGCGCGCCAAGGGCGACCTGCATATCGACTATCACCACACCACCGAAGACGTGGGCATTGTGCTGGGCCAGGCGTTCAAACAGGCGCTGGGCGACAAACGCGGCATCCGCCGCTTCGGCCATGCGATGATCCCGATGGACGAGACGCTGGCCGAGGCCGCGGTTGATATCTCGGGCCGCCCCTTCCTCGCCTGGACCGTGGATTTCGAACGCCCGAAAATCGGCGAATTCGACACCGAGTTGTTCGAGGAATTCTTCCGCGCCTTTGCCTTCAACGCGCTGGTCACCCTGCACATCACCAAACGCGCCGGCCATAACGCGCATCACGTCGCGGAGGCCTGCTTCAAGGCCACCACCCGCGCCATGCGCATGGCCTGTGAGGCCGACGCCCGGCTGGGCGACGCCGTGCCCTCGACCAAAGGCGTGCTGTGAAGAGCTGGTCGGTTCATCTGCTGGCGGATCACGAGCCGGTGCTGGTACGCGACGGATTTGCCTGGGGGGCGTTCCTGTTCGGGCCGCTCTGGCTGGCGGCGCATCGCGCCTGGGTGCCGGCAGGTTTCAGCCTGCTGGCCTGCGTCGCAAGTGCGATTCTGCTGCCCGACACCGCCTCCGGCATCGTGACGTCGGCGTTGATGCTGCTGCACGGGTTGTCGGGCAATGACATGCTGGCATGGTCCATGAGCCAGCGTGGCTACCGGCTGATCAACGTTGTCGTCGCGCAAAATGAGGAACGGGCTTTGGCCAGGCTGCTCGACACCCGGCCCGATCTTGGCAGCCGCTTCATGCCGGCGAGTGCGGCGCGATGATGCGGGTCGCAGTCGTCGATTACGGCAGTGGCAACCTTGCCTCCGCCTCTCGCGCCTTGGCGCTGGCGGCGGAGCGGCTGGGCATCGCGGCCGATGTGGTGATCACCGCGGACCCGGATGTGGTCGCGCGCGCGGACCGGATCGTCTTGCCGGGCCAGGGTGCTTTCGCCGATTGCGCCGCCGGACTTGCCGCGGTGTCGGGCATGTATGACGCGATTGAGACCGCGACGGCCGCGGGGACTCCGTTCCTCGGCATCTGCGTCGGCATGCAGCTGATGGCGCAGCGCGGGCTGGAACATGCGGTGACCCCGGGATTTGGCTGGATCGCGGGCGATGTCGCGGAAATGCCGGCACCGGGTCTGCGCCTGCCGCAGATGGGCTGGAATGGGCTGGATTTTACCCCTGGCGCGCATCCGCTGCTGGAAGGTTTAATGCCCGGCGATCATGCCTATTTCGTGCATAGCTACGCTCTGGTGGGTGGCGATTCGGCGCAGACCATCGCCACCACCGAGTATGGCGGCCCCGTCGTTGCTTTCGTCGCCGCCGGCAACCGCGCCGGCACGCAGTTCCACGTCGAAAAAAGCCAGGAGGTCGGCATTCGCATCCTGATGAACTTCCTGCGGTGGGCGCCGTGATCACCGACGCGCCACCCAAGCCCGAGCAGTCCCCGGACAACGTCCTGCTGATTGAGCGGATCGAGCGTTTCAACGACGACGACCTGAACGCGCTGTGCGAGGCCACCAGCGCGGCGGTGCTCGACGGTGGTGGCTTCGGCTGGATCACCACCCCCGGCCGCCGCGCGCTGGAGACCTATTATCGCGGCGTGCTGCTGGTGCCTGAACGCGTGCTGTTCGTCGCGCGGCTCAATGGCGAGATCGTCGGCTCGGCGCATCTGGTGCGCCCGCCGCGCAACAATGAAGCGCAGGCCTTCGCGGCGCAGATGATGCATGCCTTCATCGCCCCCTACGCGCGTGGCCACGGCCTGGCGCGTGCCCTGACCCTTAAGGTCGAGGACTTCGCCCGGGAATCCGGCTATCAGGTCCTGAACCTGGACGTGCGCGATACGCAGGAGGCTGCTATCCGGCTGTACGAGTCGCTCGGTTACGAACGCTGGGGCATTCACCCGGAATACGCGCTGGTGCGCGGCACGGTGATCCGCGGGTTCTATTACGCCAAGCGCCTGCGGCCCCGGAAAGGTCAGACGGCGGAATAGGGCTGATTGGCACGCGAGGCGTCATCCCCGGGACAAGCCCGGGGATGACGTTTATTGTCGCATATCGGTCGTAGACCATTATGATTCCCCCAAACAAGGACCCACCATGAGCCTGACCCTCTACCCCGCCATTGACCTAAAAGACGGCCAATGCGTCCGGCTGAAGCGCGGGCTGATGGATCAGGCGACGGTCTATTCCTCCGATCCCGGCGGGCAGGCACGGGCCTGGCAGGATGCGGGGTTTTCCTGGCTGCATGTGGTCGATCTGAACGGCGCCTTCGCCGGGCAGCCGGTCAATGCCGCCGCGGTTCGCGCGATCCTTACGGCCACCACGCGCCCGGTCCAGCTCGGCGGCGGCATCCGCGACATGGCGGGCATTGCCGCCTGGCTGGAAGCGGGGATCACCCGCGTCATCCTCGGCAGCGCCGCGGCCAAGAACCCGGCATTGGTGATCGAGGCCTGCCAGGCCTTCCCCGGCCGCATCGTCGTCGGCATTGACGCGCATGACGGCTTCGTGGCCACCGAAGGCTGGGCCGAGACCTCCACGCTCCCCGCCGGCGAACTGGGCCTGCGGTTCGAAGATGCGGGCGTATCGGCGATCATCTACACCGATATTGGCCGCGACGGGATGTTGAGCGGGCTGAACCTGGAACAGACCGTGGCGCTGGCCGAACGCCTGACCACCCCCGTCATTGCGTCCGGCGGTGTCGGCGGCATGGAACATCTGGCCGCGCTGAAATCCGCCGCCGCGGGCACGCGGATCGAGGGAGTCATCGTCGGGCGGGCCCTGTATGACGGGCGGATCGATCCGGCTGCGGCTCTGACGCTTTTGGTGTAACGCGCCGTGTAACCGTTGTGTGATCCGAGTTGTAATCTTTGACAGATCGGTCTGTTTCCGCGAGGCTCAGATCCGGCATAACGCAAAATTTGGGTCCATCATGGCAAACATGCAGGAATACTATGATATCGCGGAAAGCGTATATCAGAAGAAGGGCCAGGGGGACCCGTGCTGCGCTGGCTGGCAACTGCAGAAATTCGAATGGGCGACGTGGTACGGCGATGGCTT
>CAIUPC010000421.1 GCA_903900905.1 uncultured Acetobacteraceae bacterium | reverse complement strand
CCGCAAACAGGTCCGGTGCAGCACCCGCGGGTACCGCGCCGCGTCGAAATTCGGGTCCGCGCGGTGCAGCAGGCAGCGGTTGTCCCACATCAGCACGTCCCCCATCCGCCAGTGATGACGGTAGGTGAATTGTTCCTGGGTCGCATGCGCCTCCAGCGCCTCGATCCGCGCCCGCCCTTCTTCAATCGGCATGCCGTCGATATGCGAGCAATGATCACCCATGAACAGCGACTTACGGCCGGAGTCCGGATGCGTGCGCACCAGCGGATGCGATGTCGGCGGCGCGTCGGCGGCTTCCTCGGCGGACATGACCCGGCCGCGGTTTTCGCGCGACAATTCCCAGCTATGGACGACGCGCACGCCATCGAGGGCGCGCTTCTCGTCATCCGGCAGGGATTCATACCCCGCGATCATGCTGGCGAAGACGGTGTCGCCGCCGTTCGGGGGCATGGTGACGGCATGCAGGATGGTCGCCAGCGACGGCTCCGGCCGGAACGACTTGTCCGAATGCCAGCCGGTTGATTTCACGGTCCCGCTCGGCTTTTCCGCCTCATTGAGGTTATGCACCACATGCACCAGCGGATTGATCTTGCCGCGATTGCGCAATGTGTGGCGCTCCAACTGGCCGAATTGGAGGCTGAAGGCGACCTGCTCATCCTGATCCAGGTGCTGATCGCGGAAGCAGAGCACATGGTATTGCACGAAAGCGTCGTAAACAGCCTGCTTGATGGCCTCGTCCAACGGCTGGCGCAGGTCCAGCCCGACCACTTCCGCACCGAAGCGCGAGGACAGCGGATTGACCTGAAAAGCCACGGCGGGACGGCGTGCGAGGGTCGCGGACATGGGGCCAGCCTCTCTTGTATCGCCAGTTTCCTGGTCTTGCATCGGACGGTAGCGCAGTCTGGGCAAAACCGGGCAGACTGTCGAGGGTCGCGCCATTCGGCGGCCTCGGCAACACACCGACACCCTGGGGAAGATCGTTCCATGATAACAAAATACATCGCCCTTGCCACCCTCGCCGCGGCGCTGGCCGGACCCGCTGCGTTCGCGCAGGCGCCGGCGCCCGCCGCACCGCCCGCCGCCGCCCCGGCCCCAATCCCTGAGAACATGCCGTTCGACATCCCATACGGGATGAATATCGGCCTTGATCAGGCCCATAAGGCCCTGACCGCGGCGGCGGCCGAGGCCAAGAAGCATAATTGGAAAATGTCGCTGACGGTCGTGGACACCGCCGGCAATCTGGTCGCGCATGCGACGATGGACGGCACCCAATATGGGTCCATCGCGATCTCCCAGGGCAAAGCCCGCACCGCGGCGCTGTTCCGCCGCCCGAGCAAGGTCTTCGCGGACGGCATCAACGGCGGTTCGCCCGCCACCCTGAGCCTGCTGGCGCTGAACCAGGGCGCGGCCTCCGAAGGCGGCTTGCCGATTATCGTCGATGGCAAGCTCATCGGCGCGATCGGCGTCAGTGGCGGCACGGCGCCGCAGGACGGCGTGGTCGCGAAGGCCGGCCTCGACGCCGCCAGCGCGAAATAATCAGCGCCCTGCCTGACTTGTAACCGGCGGTCCCGAGCGCTACGTGGTGCTCGGGACAAACCCGGAAAAGCATCGATCAGGAGCGTGCGGTTATGACGGAACAGACGACCCGGCCGGTGATGCTGGTCATCCTGGATGGGTTCGGCTGGCGGGAAGAAACCGCCGATAACGCCGTGCGCCTCGCCAAAACCCCCAATTTTACCCGGCTGTGGGACTCCTGCCCGCACGCGCTGCTGGATACGTCCGGGCGCGACGTCGGGCTGCCCACCGGCCAGATGGGCAATTCTGAGGTCGGGCACCTGAATATCGGCGCCGGCCGGGTCGTGACGCAGGAACTGGTGCGAATCGGGGATGCCGTGGACGACGGCTCCATCGCCAAGGAACCCGCTTTCACCGATCTGGTCGCCAGGCTGCGCGCCAGCGGCGGCACCTGCCATCTGATGGGGCTGGTGTCCCCCGGTGGTGTGCATTCGCATCAGGACCACGCCGCCGCGCTGGCGCATTTCCTGCGCGATGCCGGCGTGAAGGTGGTCGTGCATGCGTTCACCGATGGGCGCGACACGCCGCCGCAATCCGCCGGGGACGACCTCGCCCGGCTGAGTGAAGCGCTGCCGGGCGATGTCCCCATCGCCACGGTCACCGGGCGCTACTTCGCGCTGGACCGCGACAAGCGCTGGGACCGGGTCAGCCAGGCTTACGGCGTGATCGCCAATGCCGAGGGCCCACGCTTCCCGGATGCCCAGGCAGTCATCCAGGCCGCTTACGCCGCGGGCAAGTTCGACGAATTCGTGCCGGCCTCGGTCGTCGGCGATTACCATGGCATGAAGGACGGCGACGGCATCCTGTGTTTCAATTTCCGCGCCGATCGGGTGCGGGAAATCCTGGCGGCGTTCGTGGACCCGGCCTTCGATGGGTTCCCGCTGCCGCGCCCGATCAAGCTGGCCGCGGCTGTTGGGATGACCCGGTATTCCGACGCGCTGGCCCCTTTCCTCGGGGTGCTGTTCACGCCCGAACCTTTGGACCATGTCCTGGGTCAGGTCGTGGCCGATGCCGGGCGGACCCAACTGCGCATGGCGGAGACCGAAAAATTCCCGCATGTGACCTATTTCCTCAATGCCGGGCGGGAAAAGCCTTATGCGGGGGAAGAGCGGATCATGGTCCCCTCCCCCAAGGTCGCGACCTATGACCTGCAGCCGGAAATGTCCGCCGCTGAGCTCACCGACCGCGCGGTGGAGGCGATTGATTCCCGCAAATTCGACCTCATCGTGCTGAATTTCGCCAATCCCGACATGGTCGGCCATACCGGCAGCCTGCCAGCGGCGATCAAGGCGGTGGAGACGGTGGATACCGGCCTCGGCCGCATCGCCGGCGCGATCTCGGCCCAGGGCGGTGCGATGCTGGTCACCGCGGATCACGGCAATTGCGAGATGATGCGCGATCCGGAAACCGGCGGGCCGCATACGTCACACACCACCAACCCGGTCCCGGTCTTCCTGATGGGTGGCGGCGTGGCTTCCATCCACCATGGCCGCCTAGCCGATTTGGCGCCGACGCTGTTGTCGCTGATGGGGCTGCCGCAGCCGCGGGAAATGACCGGCCGCCCGTTGACGCAGCAAGATGCGGCGCGCGCCGCGGAATAGTCTTTTCGTCCTACTGCTCCTGCTGCCCGGCGCAGCCTGGGGGCAGCCAGCGGCGCGGGACGTCAAAGCGGCCGAACGCGCCCAGGCGGCGGAGGTGGCGGCCCAGAAAGATGCCGCCGACCGGGCCGCCAGGGCCGTGGCCGAGGAACAACGCCTGGGCGATGAACGGATCGCGGCGGCCGAGCGCCTGCGGGCGACGGAGATTGCCACCGCTCAGGCGGCAGCGCGGATGGACGCGCTGTCGGCGCAGCGGCGCGACGCCGCGACCCGTCTGGCCAAACGGGCGGAGGCGATGCAGCCACTGCTGCCGCTGATCCAGCGCCTGGCGCTTTATCCGGCGGAGACATTGTTGGCGGTCCCCGCCTCCCCCGAAGATCGGCTGCGCGGTGTGCTGGTCCTGCAAGGGCTGGCACGGCAGTTGGAAACCGAGGCGGAGGCATTGCGCCAGGATCAGGCCGCGCTGGAGGCCACGATCGCCGCCGAAGCGGCCGAGGCACCAAAGCTCGCCGCCGCCCGGGCGGCTCAGGCCGAGCGGGCCGCAGCCCTCGACAGCCTGCTGACCTCCACGCAGGCGCAGCGGCGCCGGGCGGAGACCGAATCCGAAGCCGCCGCACGGCGGGCCGCGGCGGAAGCGGCGCGCGCCGATACGCTGCGGGCGGCATTGGCCGCGCTGGAAACCCAGCGCAAGGCCGAAGAAGCCGCGGCGCATGAGGAAGCCTTGCGCGCGGAAAAGCAGAAACACGCGGCGGAGGCCGAAGCGGCGCGCCAGCGCGAAGCCGCCCTGGCACGGCCGAGCGGCAGCCTGAGCGGTGCGCAACAGGCGCGCGGACAGCTGACCGCGCCCGTATCCGGCACAATTACCCGCGCCTTTGGTGCCCCAACCGAGGCCGGCGCGGCCACCGGCCTGGCGTATCAGCCCGCGCCCGGCGCCCGCGTCGTCGCCCCCTGCGGCGGGCGAATCGCCTTCGCGGACAAATTCCGCAGCTACGGCCAGTTGGTGATCATCGATTGCGGCGGCGGTTATCACGCAGTTTTGTCCGGCCTCGATCGGCTTGATGCCCGGATCGGGCAAACCCCGCGCGCGGGGGAGCCGGTCGGGGTGATGGCGGATTGGGAGCCTGGCAGTACCGCGCGCCGCCCGGTTCTGTATCTGGAACTGCGAAAAGACGGGCTGCCGGTCAATCCTGGGCCTTGGTTGCGGGCCTCCGGATGAAGAAATTGTACCTTACGAAAAGAACACTGGACCCTGGCGCGCGGCTCGCGTTCATAGTGTAGGATATTCCTGGCCCTCGCGGCTTGGTTGCGTTTTCGTGCGCCGGCCCGGCCTGGGCGGCAGAAGGATTGAGACATGGATTTCCGCCAGCGGCGCCTGCGTAGTGCCCTGTTGATCGGTACGGCCTTCGTGGCCGGCATCGCCGTCGCCCCGGCCAGCGGCATGCTGGGCCGCGCCTTGGCGCAGAAAGCCGGCAATTCGGAGATGTATCAGCTCCTGAAAGAATTCAGCGACGTCGTGGAGCGGGTGCGCGCCGACTATGTCGAGCAGCCGAAAGACCGCGAGCTGATCGAAAACGCCATCAACGGCATGCTGACCGGGCTGGATGCCCATAGCTCCTACATGAACGCCAAGGCGTTCAAGGACATGCAGATCCAGACCAAGGGCGAATTCGGCGGCCTGGGGATCGAGGTGACGCAGGATAACGGCTTCATCAAGGTCGTCTCCCCCATCGATGACACGCCGGCCTTCCGCGCCGGCATCAAGCCGGGCGATCTGATCACCGCGCTGGACGGCAAGACCGTGCAAGGCCTGTCGCTGAATGAAGCGGTGGACAAGATGCGCGGCCCGCCGAATGCCAAGATCACCCTGACGGTCAAGCGCCAGGGCGTCGACAAGCCGTTGGAAGTTCCCCTGATCCGGGAGACGATCAAGATCCATGTCGTGAAATCCCGCATGGAAGCCGAAAATATCGGCTACGTGCGCCTGTCGCAGTTCACCGAACAGGCCGACCCCAGCCTGCGGGCGGCGATCAAAACGTTGAAAGAGCAGTCGGGCGGCAAGATGAAGGCGCTGATCCTGGATCTGCGTAACAACCCCGGCGGGTTGCTGGATCAGGCCGTCGCGGTATCGTCCGACTTCATCGAGCAGGGGGAGATTGTCTCCACCCGCGCCCGCCATGCCGAAGAAAGCAACCGCTGGAACGCCCGCGGCACCGATCTGCTGAAGGGCATGCCACTGGTCGTGCTGATCAATGGCGGGTCTGCCTCCGCTTCCGAAATCGTCGCTGGCGCCTTGCAGGACCGCCGCCGCGCGGTCGTGCTCGGCACGCGCAGCTTCGGCAAAGGCTCGGTCCAGACCGTGATTCCGCTGCCGGGCAGTGGCGCAATGCGCCTGACCACGGCGCGGTATTACACGCCGTCCGGACGCTCCATCCAGGCGCTGGGCATCGACCCCGATGTCGTCGTCGCCGAGACGGCCGAAGACCGCCCCACGTTCGGTGGGGAGCGGGAGGCGGATCTGAACCGCATCATCACCAACCAGGGTGGGACGGCGGCTGATACGATCGCGCCGCGCGACGACCTGCCGCCCATCGCAACCGAACTGCCGAAGAAGCCCCCCGCGGGCTTCCCGAAATACGACCCGGCGAAGCCGTCGGAGACCGATTTCCAGTTGCAGCAAGGCGTGGTGCTGGCGAAGGCGATGGCGGCACGGAAAAGTGCCTCCGCCAACTGATCGGGGCGGTGACTGAGCATGCAGCGGGTTAGAGCGTTCTTCTCTGGCTGGCTCGGATTAGCGCGGTTCTGGGCTGGGATCGTCTTTTTTCTGGCGGCCTCGGCCCTGGCGTTACAAGGCATGGAGCCGGGCGGACACCGGGCACCACCTCCGGCCGCGGCGGTTGCCGTGGTTACCCCGGACGCGGCGCCGGCTCCGGTTGCTGAGCCAGCGCCGCTGCCGCAGGCCATCGCCAAGCCGATCCAGCCGATGGCAGAGCACCCCGGCCGCGATACGCCCGGTCCGGTGGCGGATCCCGACCCGGCCTTGCAGGAACCCTATGGTTCGGCTGACGCGGAATATCTGCCGCGTATCGCGCCGGATGGGCGCAAGCCGATGAACCTGTATGCCGGCGGCAGCGACCCCAGCAGCGTGCGGCCGCGCATCGGCCTGATCATAGCCGGCTTCGGGCAAATCCCCGCCGATACGAAAGTGGCGATCAACGACCTCCCCGCCGGGGTCAGCTTCGCGGTGTCACCCTATACCCGCAACCTTGAGCCGTTGCTGGCCAGCGCGCGCCTGCTCGGCCACGAATACTGGCTGTCCTTGCCGATGGAGCCCGAGGGATTTCCCACCAACGACCCCGGACCGCGCGCCCTGATGACCAGCCTGTCGCCGGAACAGAACCTGCCACGCCTGAATTGGTTCCTGTCACGGATCAACGGCTATGTCGGGGTGACGCCCATTATGGGCGCGTTGCGTGGAAGCCGCTTCATCGAACAGCCGGCGCAGCTCCAATCCGTCCTCCGGGAAACGAACCAGCGCGGTTTGATTTATCTTGATCCACGCAATGCCGTTTCCGAACCCAGGATCGGCTGGGCGCGCGGCATCGACATCATTATCGATGAGCCCGCCACGGCGGCAGAGATCGACGCCAAGCTGACGGCGATTGAGAAGCGCGCCCGCGAACAAGGTTCGGCAGTCGGGTTGGTGACCGCCCCGCGCCCGGTCATGGTCGAGCGCCTGACCGCCTGGACCGCCGCGATGACCCGCAATGGCGTGGCGTTCGCGCCGCTGAGCGCGCTGATGCTGCCCGCCACGGCCGCCCAATGACCGACCTGCCCTATCGCCCCAATGTCGGCGCGGTGCTGTTCAACCGCCAGGGCCTCGTCTTCGTCGCCCGCCGGGCCAATTTCCCCAATGCCGAAGGCCCCGCCGGTGGCTGGCAATTGCCGCAAGGCGGGATCGACGAGGCCGAAGACCCTCGGGTAGCGGTGCTGCGCGAGCTGGAGGAGGAAATTGGCACCAATCGGGCCGAGATTATCGGTGAGCACCCGGCCTGGCTGACCTACGACCTGCCGCCCGAACTGATCGGGGTGGCGTTGCACGGGCGCTATCGCGGGCAACGCCAGCGCTGGTTCGCGCTGCGTTTCACAGGCGAGGACAGCGATATTCGCCTGGACCTCGATCCGCATCCGGAATTCGACGCCTGGCGCTGGGCGCGCCTGCATGATCTGCCGGCCATGGCGGTTGATTTCAAGCGCCCCATCTACGAGATCCTGGCCACCGCCTTCGCACCGTTCGCGGCGCCCTGACGCGCGGGCCATTTTTTCACCGTTTCGTGGTTGACGAACCCGCCCATCCCGCCATTTTGCGCGTCTGCGCATTCGCAGACCATTCGGGAGAATATCATGGGCACGACCATTCAACTGACCGCCGCTGACGGCCACAGCTTTTCCGCCTACGTCGCCGGCCCGGCCGACGCCAAGGCCGGCATCGTCGTGGTGCAGGAGATCTTCGGGGTCAATCACCACATGCGCGACATGGCCGACCGCTTCGCGGCGCTGGGTTATGCCGTGGTGGCGCCGGCGCTATTTGATCGCACGGAGCGCAATGTCGAACTCGGCTACACCGCCGATGACGTCGCCAAGGGCCGCGACTACCGCATGAAGCTGAGCGACGCGCAGGTGATGGCCGACATCGAAGCCGCCGCCGCGCATCTGTCCGGCAAGAAGCTGGGCATTGTCGGCTACTGCTTCGGCGGCACCGTGTCGTGGTGGGGTTCGACCCGCAGCACCAGCTTCGCCGCGGCCTCCTGCTGGTATGGCGGCGGCATCGCCGGCACCAGGGACGAGCGCCCGAATTGCGCGGTGCAGATGCATTTCGGGGAGAAGGATGCCTCCATCCCGATGACCGATGTGGACGCGATCCGCGCCGCCCAGCCGTCGGTTGAGTCCCATGTGTATATGGGCGCGCAGCATGGCTTCGGCTATGATGAGCGTGGCAGCTTCAGCGCGCCGGACTACGAACTGGCGCAGAGCCGCACGGTTGAATTCTT
>CAIUPC010000420.1 GCA_903900905.1 uncultured Acetobacteraceae bacterium | reverse complement strand
CTGCCGGTGATGATCTCCTGCCCTGGCTCGCTGCCCATCGTGGACCAGGTGGCGGCGCGGTTTCCGGCCCTGAAGAGCGTAATCGACCATCTGGCGCTGATCCGGGTGAAGGATGACGCCGCCTTCGCCGATTTGCCGCATCTGCTGGCGCTGGCGAAGCGGCCGAATGTGGCGGCCAAGGCCTCGGCGCTGCCATGCTTCTCGACCGATCCTTACCCGTATCGGAACATCCATTGTTATATCAGGCAGGTGTTCGAGGCATTTGGCCCGAAGCGCCTGTTCTGGGGCACCGATATCACCCGCCTGCCCTGCACCTATCGCCAGGCCGTGACGATGTTCACCGAGGAACTGCCGTTCCTCTCCGAGTCCGACAAGGAATGGGTGATGGGCAAGGGCCTGTGTGAATGGCTGGGGTGGCCGGCATGAGCGCCCTGCCCTCCGGCTGGCCAGCCGAACGCCCGCTCGCGGTGTCCGTCAGCGTGATGCTGGAGGGATGGGATGCGCCCGACGCCCCGGGAATCGGGCCGATGGGCAATCCGTTGAAACAGGGCGTGGTGGATTTGCAGGCGCAGTCCTGGCGGAATACGGGGCCAAAGCCGGGGCCTGGCGGTTGCTGGATCTGCTGGATCGGGAGGGGGTGCGGGCGGTGTTCTACACCTCCGGCATCGTCGCGGCGCGGTATCCGGCGCTGGTGGCGGCGATCACTGGCCGGGGGCACAAGGTCGCCGGTCATGGCTGGAGCCAGGGGACCTTGCAGCCCTACCTGACGCCAGAGGCCGAAGCAGCCCAGATCACCCGGTGTACCGAGGTCATCACCGCCGCCGCCGGCCAGCATCCGACGGGCTGGTTGAGCCCGCGTTGCACGCCGAGCGCCCTGACCAGCGGATTGCTGGCGCAGGCGGGGTATCATTGGCACGCGGATATGTTTGATTCCGACCTGCCCTATCCGATCGACACCGAATCCGGATCATTACTGGGGGTGCCGTTCACGATGGAGGTGAACGACATGCCGCTCTATGTCCGCTATGGCAATGAGCCGGCGGCGTTCACCCGCACCCTCGCCGCGATCGTTGAAGGATGGCCACGGCTGGCGGTTGGGTCGGAGCCGGCGGCGGCGGGTTGCCTGGATATCACGCTGCACGCGCATGTGTTTGGACGGCCATACGGGGCGCTGGCGATGCTGGACTCGCTGGCTTTGGTTCGCCGGGCGCCGCATGCGTGGCTGACGGATCATGCTGAGCTGGTGACATTGTATGAAGCGGGGTAACGGGCGGTCCCGGCTACCGGCCCTGCTCCCCCGTCATGCCGACGCAGGTCGGCATCCATGCCTTTCGGTGTTGGAGCAGCGGAAGGCCT
This sequence comes from uncultured Acetobacteraceae bacterium, assembly GCA_903900905.1. Taxonomy (GTDB): domain Bacteria; phylum Pseudomonadota; class Alphaproteobacteria; order Acetobacterales; family Acetobacteraceae; genus Rhodopila. Next base: position 657 of record CAIUPC010000420.1, on the reverse strand, counting down.
GGATGCCGACCTGCACCGGCATGACGATTGGGATGTCGTTACTGGCCGCCGTCATTGCCACCTCAGCCATGGCGCAGCTAACCCCGCCCAACCCGGGCGCGCATGCCACGCCCTCTTTGGGCACGGTTTGGGTGCCGGATACGCCGGCCCCGGTCGCGCTGCACAAGCGGACCAGCGACCAACCGCGGCCGCCGGGCGTGTGGATGATCGATGATGGGCAATGGGACCGGTTCCAGGCCGCGATTGCCGCCTCGGGCGTGACGCTGCGGGTCACGGTGCGCCTGAACACGCTGCGGGCACGGGTTTTCAAGGAGGATCTGGTCGACCTACTGTCGAGCCTCCCCGGCTGGACGGTTGAGGATCAGGGCACTTACACCGCCGGCACTCTGGAATCCTTCGACGGCATCCTGATTCAGAATGCCAGCGCGCTGAACCCAACGCCGGAGGCCGCGGCGCTCAAAGCCGCGCTGGACGCGGCCGGGATACGACCAGAAGCGGTCTATGACGCAACGCAACCGGATCAAGTCCGGATCGTGATTGGGGCACCGCCGGGGGGCTAGGCATCTCCCCGCAGCACGATCAGATCACCCCGGCAGCCCGCAGTCGCGCCATCTCGGCCTCATCCAGACCCAGCCGCCCCTTGTAGATCTCATCATT
>CAIUPC010000419.1 GCA_903900905.1 uncultured Acetobacteraceae bacterium | reverse complement strand
ATACGGGGATGGCCTCTCTTCCCCGTCATCCCCGGGCTTGTCCCGGGGACCAATCGAGGCAGTGGCGGAAACCTTGGTCCCCGGAACAAGTCCGGGGATGACGGTTTTTGCCGCCATTTCTCACTATGTTAGCGCCCATGGGGCTTGTCCCGCGGATGACGGTTTTGGCCGCCAACTCTCACTCTGTGAGCACCCATGGGGCCTGTCCCGGGGACGACAGTGGGATCCCGGATCAGCGCGATCAGCGCGCGTGCCTCCGCTGGTGTCAGATCGGTGCCCAGTAACAGCAACGGGCTCACGGCGTAAGGGCTGTAGCGGGTTTCGGGTTTGATGCGGTGGATCAGGGGCGCCAGATCCTCCATCGGCAGGCCGGTTTTGACGGCGGCGAGAAGGACCCGATTGCGGGCGGTCAGCAGGACGGTTTGGGCCTGAAGGGCGCGGAATTCCGGACTGGACGTGGTGCGGGCGGCGGCGATGCGGGCGCGGCCCTCCGGCGTTTTCGGGCCGGTCGAGGCGCCGCCATGCATGCGACAGCGGCCGTTCTTCATCGCCGGGCCTTTGCAGGGGCAACCGGCGCGGGTTCTGGCACCGCAGCGAGGGGCGAGGTTCGGGTTGCCTCTGGGATTGCCGTTGCGCAGCGGACCGATGGGGGGAGTCTCACGGTGCAAGGGGTTTTGCGCCGGGCTGACGGATACGGCCGGTGGCTGGTTCGGCGGGGGCGATGAAGGGCCCTGCCGCACCTCCCCCCCTTCGTCACGCCGATGCATATCGGCGTTCGCGCCTTTCCCGGCGCATGCGGCCAGTGCCACGGGCGGCGGAGAGCCGACCGCCTCACGGTGCATGGGCTGTTGTGGCGCTACGCGATAGAGCGGGTGCCGGGCGGGGTCCCAGGTGCCGAGTATGGTCTCGAGCACCGGAAACAGCGGCTTGGACCTGTCCGTTCGGGGGCGCGGGAGATCGGCTGGGTCGCCGCTCCATAGCGGTTTTGAGGTGAGGCAGGAGGTCCAGAGCGGCGGCTCACGGTGCATGGGCTTTTGCGGGGTGAGGAGCGCGTGGTTTGGGGCGGTGGGCTCGGGAGTGGCGGTCTTGTTCATGGTATGTTCATGGCATAGGCGGATTTTCGCGCCAACCGGATTGAACGGGGAGGCTTTGGTGTCAGGGCCCGTGCCGTTTGATGGGGCGCAAGGATTCACCACAGCACCGCGGAGAAGGCGGATCGGCCTTTGTGTGGTGGGCCGGCAATGGGGGGCGGTTGTTGGCCAAGGTCTTCCTCATTCGGAGGCTCTGGTAAGGGAGCAGGGGCACGCGCTTGGAAGCCACCGCGGACCATCTGCGTTTATTTGCGGTTCCAAATTGGATTGCCACCCCTTCCGGGGCGGTCCGTATCGGGCAGCACAGGCGAGGGAACCGCGCATGAACGCAAATGGATCCCAAACTGGCCGAAGGATTTTCACGCATCTCGGGTGCCGTGCCGGACGGGCGCTGAGTATCACTCCGTCCGGACAACCACCGACAGCCCCTTGGCCGTCAGGTAGCGAGCCAGATGTTGCTGGACTTGTTGGAACAAGGCCGGAGGGAGATAGCCGTAGGCGAAACGCTCGTTCCCGGTGGGGCGAAGGTCGGGTCCGGGCCAGGCGAAGCGATTGACTTCGCTCACCACGATCCACGACCGCGCTTCATCCAGCCCGAGACGGCGTTTGGTCGGCAAGGGAATTTCGATTCCTGCCTCGGGGCTGAGGGGTTCGACATGGGTGATGGGGGCGATTGTCACGCGGCGCTCGCCCCCGGCACCCTCGACGGCCAGAATTATGACGCATGGTCGATCCTTGCGGCCTGATTCCTGCCCGAGACGGTGTTCGGTGTGCCAGAGATAAGCGTAGGAGATGACGAGGCCCCGCGCGGGCTGCGGCAGTGGCATCCAGCGGCCTAATCGAGTTCGGCGTTCAGATGGTCGAATTGGCGGTCCATGCTGCCTCGGAGAATAGCCGCGACATCCTCGTCGGACAGGTTTTCCGTGAGGAGGACTTCCCGGCGGTTCCGGGCGGCCAGGTAGCGAGCAACCGCGTCGCTCAGCAGGTCGATCGCCGGGCGATGTTCTTCATCAGCCGCAGCCTGTATCTGGGCAGCCAGTGCGGGCGGAATAGCGATGTCGGCGCCGTTGTCGGGGGTCATGGGCAACCTCTGATCTGATCGCACGTTACCGGGGCCCGGGGTGGCGTTCAACCGGTTTTAGTATAGCGAGATCCGCATCTTTGTCGGGGCATGGTTGCCCTTTGATCCGGGTCACTGACTCCCAGGCTATCGCGTGATATTAAACAACGCCCAGCAATCGAGTTACCTGATGGCAGCACATGATCACATGCCTCGCAGACAAAATCAAAACTGCAGAAGTGAATTTTTTGCAGAGAGTTGAAATTGTGCGGCTAAAAAATCGGCGTCGGTGTCTTCCAATATTTGAAAAGGTGGCCATGGGAAACTATAGCCACTGACGGGCCATATCTGACGTAATTTCCCAGCGGCGGGTCCCGAAAAACGCCAGCCGTTGACAAGCGCGCGATCTGGTGAATGAATTACATGGATAAAAATACTTCCGATTACAAACGTGACGGATTGCGTATTGTACCGACTGACTGGTATATATTTTTTATCCGATTGGGATTTTTGAGAAAAATAAAATATGTTGTTAATATAATCAGGCTTCCAATTTCGGCGGTCATAACAACCAATCCATATACGCCACCCAGTTTTTGGTGGGAGCTTACGTCTCCACATCCTCTTCCGTTGTGCATGATGTGTTGTGGCGTGACCGGGGTTTTCGAATTCCGCTACCATCACCTTTAACGTGCACCACGTGGCCATCAACGATTGGCTCCGTTCGTCGATTCGCGTTACAGTGCCAGATAGCAGTAAAATCAATATCGGCTTGATCTTTTTTTCGAGATCGCTCATCCAGCCATTGTTGCAGGGCGCGCATACGCATCTGATTGTCCAATCATGGATATCTCCGCCCTTACGTCGGATTGCTTGATCGGATGTTTCGATGTTCTCAACGACCCTCAGTTGCTCCCATTTTCTACCGTTCTTGGGAATGACATTCCGAAGCCAATCCGGCCAAAAATGCTCTTTCGTCGTTGGAGATGACCCGCAAAAAATGCACTTTTGAGGTGTCTGGGCGTGAAATAGGTGATGCGCATTTTGGTTGATGGTTTGGGCAATAAACGTTCCGATTCCCATATATGAGTACTTTCTTATTCGTCGACTGGGGAGATGGCTTTTGTCTGCAAGACCTGTGATTTCCGCCTTTTAGGGAAATTGGCATTGGGATGGCTGGGTAGTCTATAGGGCATCCACAAATCTGGCTAATAAGAGGCATCGCTGACACATTAGCTTCCACCGTCAGCCCCTCTCCAGGACCCCACCATGCCCGACCTGACCGACGAACACCGCCGCCTCCTGGGCACGATCCTGTT
>CAIUPC010000418.1 GCA_903900905.1 uncultured Acetobacteraceae bacterium | reverse complement strand
CAGTTGTATTTCGGGTTGTTCAGCAGCTTGGTGAAGCCGGCGGGGATATTGATCCACATGGAACTATCCTTGGGTCCGGCCTCGAGCAGCAGAACGCGCGAGCGCCCGTCCTCGGTCAGCCGGTTGGCCAGCACGCAGCCGGCCGAACCCGCGCCCACGATGATGTAGTCATATTCCGCCATGTCCGTCTCCTTTTCACGCCCCTGTCTAAAGCCAACCGCCGCCCGCCGGAAGTCTCTCAGCCGCCGCCCAATTCGATTGCAACCGAACGGCGGACAAAGGATGATCCGAAGACAGGGAGGATTCACGATGAACACCATGAAAGCATGGGTCGTCGCGGTGGCTGCAGCGTTATGGCCGGTGGCGGTTCAATCCGCCGAACCGGCGGCGAACACCAATGCGACCCTTGTCTACTTCGACGCGGCGTCGAACGCGACGTTCGATCCGCTGGAGCCCCAGAGCAACAGCTCCGTCGCGCAGGCCGCGCTGATGGCCGCCTATGACTCGCTGGTCAAACTGACCGATGCCGGTGAGCCGATCCCGGGCCTCGCGCTGTCCTGGCGCTACAACGCCGATCTGACGGAATTCACGATGACGCTGCGGCCGGGGGTGACGTTCCACGACGGTGTCAAGCTCGACGCCGCGGCGGTGGCGCGCAATTTCGACCGCGCCATCGGTCTGGGCACCCGCGCCGGCGCGGCGACGATCGAGACCATGAGCCAGATCGCCGCGGTCGAGGTGCAGGGCAGCGACACCGTCCGGCTGAAGCTGAAAGGCCCCAATGGGCAGATGCCCTATCTGCTGGCGGGCCAGCCGGGGATGATGGTCAGCCCCGGCTCTATGACCGGCGACGCGTTCGGCGGCTCGTTGAAGCTCGTCGGCGCGGGCCCCTACCGGATCAAGAGCTACGAACCCAGCATCCGCACCTTCTATGAGCGCTTCGACACCTACTGGGATGGCGCGGAGGGGCGGCCTCGGGCGCTGGAACATCATTACGTGCCGGATGGGCGGGCGCGGCTGAACGCGGTGCGCTCCGGCCAGGCGCATATGGCTCTGCTCGACACCCGCCAGATCCCCGATGCCAAGGCCGCCGGGTTGGCGGTGCAGGTCAATCAGAAGAACGTCATCCAGGACATCTACCTCAACCAGGACCGCGACACGATCGGCAACCTCAAGGTCCGGCAGGCCTTCATGTACGCCCTGGACCGGGCCGCGCTGGCCGAGGGTATCGGCGGTGGCGTCAGCCAGCCGACGGCACAGGCCTTCGGCCCGTCCTCCCCCATGTACGATGCGGACTTCGAAACGATCTATCCCTTCGATCAGGCCAAAGCCCGCGCTCTGCTGGCCGAGGCTGGCTATAAAGACGGGGTCGATATCACCTGGCTGGTGCTCAACGGCAGCGAATACCGCCTCGTTGCCGAAGCCGTACAAGCTATGGTCGGCGAAGTCGGCATTCGCGTGAAACTGGAGGTGATCGACCTGTCCCAATACCAGGTCTTCCGCATTCCGCCCAAGCGCGGCGATGTGATGATGGGCCGCTGGGGTGGTCGCGCCGATCCGTTGCAGACGTTTCAGGAACTGACGGGGACGGGCGGGTCGGTGAATGCGGGCAAGGCGGCGGTGCCAGAGATCGACAGCCTGATCGGGGAGGCACGGCGGCTCGATCCCGCTGATCCGAAGCGTATGGTGGTGCTGAAGCGGTTGGCACGGCTGACGACCGAGCAAATCGGGCATATCGGCCTGATGACCCGGCCGAATGTCTTTATGTACAAGCCCGGCTGCATTTCCGGCATGACCCCCTACCTCCCGGCGGGATCGGACCGATTTAACAACGTCAAGCTTAGCGCGAGCTGCAAATAGCAGTCCCGGTATTCCTTCCCTGATCGGGTTGTGCGACAAACCTACTCATCAGTAGCTATGCAGGAGGAACACCATGGATTTCACCGGTAAGGTCGTGCTCATCACGTGCGCGGGCAACGGAATCGGGCGCTCAACGTCGCTCGGGTTCGCCACCAGGGGCGAGACCGTCGTCGTTGTCGACAACGATAAGGCCGCCGGCGAAGCCACCGCCGGCATCATCCGCCAGCAGGGCGGCACGGCCCTGTTCGTCGCCGCCGATGT
>CAIUPC010000417.1 GCA_903900905.1 uncultured Acetobacteraceae bacterium | reverse complement strand
CGTTCGGCATCGATCGGGATCATCGCCGCGGCCGCATCCGGGCCGAGCAAAGCCGCGACCCGCGTCGCCCGATCCTGCACCGGCAGATCGAACGCCACCCGCCCATCGCTCTCCAGCCGGAACGCCACATGCGGCGCGGCGAAGGCCAGGCGGCGCACCGCGGCTTCGGCATGCTCGCCTTCGGTGCGGGGGATTTTCAGGAATTTACGCCGCGCCGGCGTGGCGTAAAACAGATCGCTGACCACCACCCGCGTGCCCGGCGCGCCCGCGGCTGGCCCAGCCTCCCCCACGCGCCCGCCTTCGACCAATATACTGGCGGCATGGTCCTGGTCGCGCGGGCGGGAGGTGATATGCAGCCGCGCCGCCGCGCCGATGGAGGGCAAAGCCTCCCCCCGGAAACCCAGTGTCGAAATCCGCACCAGCATGTCGTCCGTCAGCTTCGACGTCGCATGGCGCAGCACCGCCAGCGCCAAATCGGCCTGGCTCATGCCGGCGCCGTCGTCGGTGACCTCGATCCGGTCGATGCCGCCGCCGGTCAGGGTGACGGCAATGCGGGTCGCGCCGGCATCCATCGCATTCTCAACCAGTTCCTTCACCGCCGCGGCCGGACGCTCGATGACCTCCCCGGCGGCGATGCGGTTGACGGTGGTTTCCGAGAGGATGCGGATGGCGGCCATGCGGCTCAGGCTTCGCCGCGCAGCGCGCGGAATCGGGCGATCAGGCCGTTGGTCGAGGCATCATGTGTGCCGGGCGCCGCGCCAGGCGTTAGCTCCGGCAGGATACCGCCGGCCAGCACCTTGCCGAGTTCCACGCCCCACTGGTCGAAGCTGTCGATCCCCCAGAGGCAGCCCTGCACCGCGACCTTGTGTTCATAGAGCGCGATCAGCCGGCCCAGGCTGAACGCGTCCAGGCGGGAGAACAGGATGGTGTTGGACGGCCGTTCGCCCGGCGCGACGCGATGCGGTGCGATGGCGTCGATATCGGCCTGGGATGCGCCTTTTTCCGCCATTTCGGCGCGGATCGCGGCCTCGGTCTTGCCGACCATGAGGGCCTCGGCCTGGGCGAAGGCATTGGCGGCGAGCGCCCGATGCGCGTCGGGACGGTCGTGGTCGGCGTTGGCGGCGAGGATGAAATCGACCGGGATGGTGCGCGTGCCCTGGTGCACCAGCTGGATGAAGCTGTGCTGCGCATTGGTCCCGGGCTCGCCGAACAGGACCGGGCAGGTGTCCCAGCCGGTCAGGGTGCCGTCGATTGTGACGCGCTTGCCGTTGCTCTCCATTTCCACCTGCTGCAGATGCGCGGGCAGACGGCGCAGGCGGTCGTCGTAGGCCAGTACGCAATGGGTGTCGCAGCCGAGCGCGTTGACATGCCAGATGCCGACCAGCGCCAGCAGCACGGGCAGGTTCTGGCGCAAGGGCGCGTCGCGGAAATGCTGGTCCATCGCCCAGGCGCCATCGAGCATGGACTGGAACGGGCCCCAGCCGGCCGCCAGCGCGATCGCCAGCCCGACCGGTGACCAGAGCGAGTAGCGTCCCCCCACCCAATCGCGGAAGCCAAAGGTGTGATCGACGGTGATGCCAAAGGCAGCGACGGCGGCCAGATTGGTGGATAGGGCCGCGAAATGCAGCGGCACCGCGGCCTCGCCCAGCGCGCCGGCGATCCAGGCCCGGGCGGCGCGGGCGTTCATTACCGTTTCCTGGGTGGTGAAGGTCTTGGACGCCACCAGCACCAGAGTCGTCGCCGGATCGAGGCCCTTGGTCGCATGAATGAACGCATGCCCATCGACATTGGACAGGAACCGCGCCTGCATCGGCGCATCGGTGCGGCCCAGGGTCAGAGCCTCGGCGGCGACCAACGGGCCAAGGTCGGAGCCGCCAATCCCGATGGCGAGGACATGGGTGAAGCGCGCACCGGTGGCGCCGGCTTTGGTGCCGGTATGCACGGCTGTGACGAAGGCTTGCATGCGGTTGCGTTCCGCCGCGACCAGGGTGCTGGCATCGTCGGTGCCGCTGGCCAGGCTGGCGCGCAGCCTTGCCGTGGCCGGGGCGCGCAAGGCCATGTGCATGGCGGCCCGGCGCTCGGTCGGGTTCACCATCTCGCCCGCGAACAGGCGGCGGCGGAAGCCGTCAAGGCCCGCGGCTTCGGCGAGGGCGAACAACCCGTCCAGCGCCGCGTCATCGATCGAGGATTTGGAGAAATCCAGGATCAGATCATCTGACGCGGCCTGAAAGCGCCGGGCCCGGTCCGGGTCGCGGGCAAACAAGGGGGTGATCCGCCGCGCGTCCGGTCTGTCGGCGAGCTGGCGGAGATGCGCGAAGGCGCTGCTGCGAGGATCGGTCATGGCTGATACTACCGCGTCTTGCATCGTGGCCGAAAGGCCGGGTCCTGCCGTGCCCAATACGAGGGTATGGATAGAGGGCTCGTACCGCCACTTTATTTGCTCAGGGGCCGGCAGCCGGACCGGTGGTGGAACGCGGACCAGCCATCCCGGGTCCCGTCACCTTGCACCCCGGCTGGCCCTGACGCAGAATCAGACGGGATTTGGGATGAACTGATGCGAGGCAGCACTTCCATGACGGGCATTCGCACAGGGCCGTACCGCCATACGGCGGCAGCATAGCGCGCTCATGGCCCGATTGTACGATATAGAAACGGCGGTCGCGCACCCCGATCACACCGTCACCGTGACCTGGACCGACGGCGTCACCGGGATGGTGGATTTCCTGCCGGTGATCGACCGCGGCGGCTGGTTCACGCCCTTGCGCGATGGCGATTATTTTGCCGCGACCATGGTGCTGCTGCCTGACGGCGCTGGCCTGACATGGCCGGAGGAGATCGACTATTCCGCCGACTTCCTGCGCATGGAAGCCTTCCCCTACGGGCTCCCGGCAGCCTGATCGGCCGGGTGGGCGGTCAGCCGTTCAGCGCCCGGATCGTCACCGATACCTGCATCGATATCGCGTCATCATCGCTGCCCACGAAGGTGCCGCTGAGCGGCACCGCCTGAGTGGGATCGCGCGCCACCGCCACCCGGATCAGGTTGCGCCCGGCGGTATTGGCATTGGTCGGGTCGTATTCCACCCAGCCGGCGCCAGGCAGATAGATTTGCAGCCAGGCATGGGTCTCACCGCCACCAACCTGTTTCGAGGCGCCGATGCTGGTCTCATCATACAAATAGCCGGACACGAAACGGGCCGCGAGGCCGAGGCTGCGCGCCGCCTCCATCATCAGCAGGGCATAATCGCGGCAGGTGCCCGATTGCAGCGCCATGGTTTGCGCGGGCGGCTGGGTGCCGTCCTCGGGCCGGCGGACGTAGCGAAAGCCGCGATTGATGGCGAGATTCATCGCATTGAGCAGGGTCAGCGTATCGGCGGTTCCATCCGGCGACAGGAAGCCCCGCGCCCAGGCCAGAAGCCGGCCGTCCGGATCGGGGTAATGCCGCGCGGCATAAGCGGCGAGATCCGGTTCCTCTGACGCCGGGCTGGCGAAGGGATAGCGCCGGATCCCTGGATCGAGGTCCAACCGCACCAGCGGCACCGGGTAATGCACCGCCCGGAACGCGGATTCGAACACCAGCGTATTGGCCGGCAAAGCGTCGGTGAAGCGGGCGATCACCACCGAATTGCCGAACACATCATGGATCCAACGCACCTGCGCCGGTGGCTCGATGGTCAGGGTGGTGCCCAGCAACCGCAGATCATGGCTATCGCGCGGGCGGAACATCCCGCGATGCTCCCCAAAGCGCACCGGATGCACGTAGCGGTACTCGGTGCGGTGGTGAACAACGAGGACGGTTCCAGCGACGGACAGTGTCGCACGGGGATTGTCGATGTCGATGGGATGGCCTTTCCGGCGGCATGCGCGAAAAGCCATCGTAGTGCGCCGCGCGGCTTCACGGCAATCAAAACCCGCGCGTGTGACTTTGCCGGCGGGCCTTGTTATGGTTCGGCTTTGACAATCCAAGGAGGAACCCATGGCCGGTAACGGACAAGCCATCATCGATCTCGACCGCAAGCGCATGACCGCGATGGCGGAGAAAGACGTCGCCACCCTGAACGCGGTGCTGTCAGACGATCTGATCTACACCCATTCCTCGGCCCGGATGGACACCAAGGCCAGCCTTATCGGCAACATGGAGTCGGGCGCGACGGTCTATACCGCCGTGGTGCCGTCGGATGTGGTGGCGCAGGACCTGGGTGACTCCGTCGTGCTGACCGGCATCGCGCGGATCTCCGTCATGGTCGGCGGCAAGCCGAACGCGTTCGGGGTGCGGTTCACCGATGTTTATGCCAACCAGGGCGGGACCTGGCGGATGGTGACCTGGCAGTCGACCAAGCTGCCGGAGTGATGCGAACGCGCCCTGGCGGATGACGCCGGGGCGCGGGACGACCCCGGGCACCTGGGAAGATGCCCATTATCAACGACGGCTTTGGTCTCGCATCGCGATCAGGTCTTCGTGCGTGAAGCGTATCCCGGCATCCGCCATGGCATCGGATTGCGCGAAAATTCGCTCGAGTGCGCGCGATGCGGCATCGATGTCCCGCTGCCCGTCGGGAACCAGGTGGGCGATTGGCTTACCAGGACGTTCAATCACGATACGGTTCCCCACGCTCAATCCGTATCAGCCGCCTCCGCCGGATCGGAGAAACTGACCGGCTCCGTCAATGCCAGCGTCATCTTCATGCCATTCCAGCTGTCCATTTCCATGCTGGAAATATCGCATTCGAAATGCGCGCCGGTCAGCGCGCTGATCGCCTCCCCGATGGCCTGTTCCATCGCCGCGACCGATAGCTTCTTGAGTTCTTCGTTGCCCATGGAAGTCTCCTGATTCAATCTGATCGGCCAAATATCAGCCCATGTTGACTCACTGACCGTGGCCCCACCCCGTCATGCCGACGTCGGTCGGCATCCACGCCTTGACGGCGTTCAACAGGAGAAAGGCGTTATACCGACCTGCGTCGGTATGAAGGGTAACGACGGCCAATACGTCAATCCTTACGTTATCCATCCTAATCCGGGAAAAACCGGTTCGCCGGCCGCGGCAGGCCCAGATTCTCCCGCAGCGTCGCGCCCTCGTATTCCGTGCGGAACAACCCGCGCCGCTGCAATTCCGGCACCACCTTGTCCACGAAATCGTCCAGCCCCTCCGGCAGGAAAGGGAACATGATGTTGAACCCGTCGGAGGCCCGTGTCTCCAGCCATTCCTCCATCTGATCCGCGATCATCGCCGGTGTTCCCACCATCGATAGCCCGCCATAGCCGCCAATCCGTTGCGCCAGCTGGCGGACCGTCAGACCCTCCCGTTGCGCCATCGCGATGGTGCGATCACGCCCACTCTGGCTGGCATTCGTCGGCGGGATTTCCGGCAGCGGCGCATCCGGATCAAAGACCGACGCATCGCAACCCAGATTGATCGACAGCTGCGCAATCGCGCTGTCGTAATGCACCAGACTATCGAGCCGCAGCCGCTTCTCCCGTGCCTCCGCCGCGGTATCCCCGACAACCACGAAGCAACCGGGCAGGATCTTCATGTGCTCGGGGTCGCGCCCGAAAGCGGCCATCCGCGCCCGGATATCGGCGGAGAAAGCGCGCCCTTCCTCGATCGTGCGCTGGCTGGCGAAGATCACCTCGGCCGTTTCGGCGGCGATCTGCCGCCCCGCCTCCGACGCCCCCGCCTGAACAATCACCGGCCATCCTTGGATCGGCCGCGCAATATTCAGCGGCCCGCGGACGGACAGATGTTCGCCTTTGTGATCGAGCACATGCATGCGCGCGGGGTCCAGATATTGCCCGGTCTCAACGTTCCGGATGAACGCGTCCTCCGCGAAGCTGTCCCACAGGCCTTTGACCACATCGATGAACTCGCGGGCGCGCCAGTAGCGCTCGTCATGCTCGACATGCTCGTCCATCCCGAAATTCAGCGCCGCGTCGGGGTTGGAGGTCGTGACGACATTCCACGCCGCCCGCCCGTTGCTGATATGATCCAAGGAGGCGAACCGCCGCGCGATATGAAACGGCGCGTCGAAGGTGGTTGATGCCGTGGCGATCAGCCCCAGATGTTTGGTGACCATCGCCAGCGCCGGCAACAGCGTCAGCGGCTCGAACGAGGTCACCGTCGCGCTCCGCATCAGCGCCTGAATCGGCATATTCAACACCGCCAGGTGATCGGCCATGAAGAAGGCGTCGAACCGGCCGCGCTCCAGCGTCTGGGCGAAGCGCACCATGTGCTGGAGGTTGAAATTGGCATCGGAAAACGCGCCCGGATAGCGCCAGGCGGCGGCATGAATGCTGGCGGGGCGCATAAAAGCGCCGAGGCGGAGTTGGCGTTTCGTCGTCATGGCGGTACCTGTCCTTCAACGGCAGGATACCAGCGGAGGCTCCCACATGACCACCCAGTCCAAAATCGGGGACTCGCCCAGGCGGCGGGAGGACGCCCGCTTCGTCACCGGCGGCGGCGCCTATCTGGATGATCTGCGCTTCGAGGGCCTGACCCATGCGGTGATCCTGCGCTCCCCCCACGCCCACGCGCGGATCGACGGCATCGATACCGGCGCGGCGTCCAAAGCCCCCGGCGTGCTGGCGGTGCTGACGATTGCCGAGGCCGACGCGGACGGGTTGCAGCCAATGCGCCCCTCGGTCGAAGCGAACCTCCAGACCGGCGAGCCCTTCGCCTTCCTGCCGCAGCCGCTGCTGGCGCGCGGCAAGGTG
>CAIUPC010000416.1 GCA_903900905.1 uncultured Acetobacteraceae bacterium | reverse complement strand
GACCTCCGCCTCCGAAAACCCCCAGCCCATCAGCCCGGTCTCGTTATGCGCGCCAATCGCGGGGTCCAGAGCCTGGATGGCGCCCGGGGTGCGTGAGAACCTGGGCGCTGGCGCGGGCTGCAACACGCCGTCCACCGTCACGAAGGTATCTCGGGCGACATGGTGCGGATGCGACGGGGCCTCGCTCAGGCAGAGGACGCCGGCGAAACAGGCGTCGCTGCCCTCCATCAGGGCCATCCATTCGGCGCGGGTTTTGGACAGGAACGCCGCCTCCAACCGGGCGCGTAGGTCCGGCCAGGTGGCGGGGTCGCGCTGACGGGCACGGGGGAAGTCCTCGATCCCCAGCTTGCCTAGCATTTCCTTGAAGAATTGCGGCTCGATGGAGCCGAGCGCGATGAATTTGCCGTCCAGGCAGCGGTACACGCCGTAGTACGGGGCGCCACCATCGATGCCATTGGCCTCCCGCTCATCGGACCAGCGCCCGCCGGCCATATGGCCGTAGAACGCAGCCATCAACGACGCGGCGCCATCGCTCATGGCGGCATCGACCACCTGGCCTTCGCCCGTGGCGCGGGCGTGCAACAGAGCCGCCAGCATGCCGACGGCCAGATACAGCGCCCCGCCACCGAAATCGCCCACGAGGTTCAAGGGCGGCACCGGCTTTTCGGCGGGACCAATCGCGTGCAGCGCGCCGGTGATGGCGATGTAGTTGATGTCATGCCCGGCGGCCTGGGCCAGCGGCCCCTCCTGCCCCCAGCCGGTCATGCGGCCGTAGACCAGTTTCGGATTGCGCGCCAAAGCGATATCGGGGCCTAGGCCCAGCCGCTCCATCACGCCGGGACGAAACCCCTCGAACAGCGCATCGGCGGTTTCCATCAGCCGCAGGCAGGCGTCGCGTGCCGCGGGTTGTTTCAGGTCCAGCGCCACCGATTTCCGGCCGCGGCGGGTGACATGCGTCTTCTCCCCCCGGTCACCGCCGGGGCGGTCGATGCGCAGCACGTCGGCCCCCATGTCCGACAGCAGCATGCCGCAAAACGGTCCCGGCCCAATGCCGGAGAATTCGAGAATGCGCACCCCGCTGAGTGGTCCACGCGCCATGGCCTTTATCCTCCCGTCGTTATCGCCAGCCAGTGTGCCCGCACCGCTGGACGCGGGCCAGCCGATTTGGGACAGTCGACGGCAACAATCGGCCAAAGGGAGCGGAATGATGCTGGAAACCAGGGAAGGCGGCTGCCATTGCGGCGCGGTGCGATTCCGGGCGGCGGTCGATCTCGATCTGCTGTCGCAATGCAGCTGCACCGTCTGCACCAAGAAGGGCATCCTGCATCTGCCGATTTTCCCGCCGGCGTTTGAGCTGCTGCGGGGCAAGGATGCGCTGACGGTTTATACGTTTGAGACCGGGGTGGCGCAGCACCCGTTCTGCCGCCATTGCGGCATGCACGCATTCTACATCCCCCGCTCCCAGCCCGACAAAGTGACGGTGAACGCGCGTTGCCTGGATGGGATCGACGGGCCGGGGTTAAAGCCGACGCGGTTTTTCGATGGCAAGCATTGGGAGGACGCGCAGAAGAACCGCCTCGCGGTGGGTGGCCATCAATCGCCGCCGGGCTGGCGGGGGGAGACGACGCTGCGGGCGATTCTGGATCGGGCTTTGGGGTAGTCTGAACGGGTTCCTGGCGCCTGAACTGTTGATTCTCCCCCTCCCCTTGCGGGAGGGGGAGAGGTGATCGGTCAACATCAAGGCTTTCTGGTATCAGATCACACCACTTTCGCGCAGGATCGTCAGCGCCCCATCAGCCAGCCCGAACTCGTCGCGGTAAATGCTGACATTATGCTCCCCGACCAGCGGCGCCCGGCGGGAGATTTCCCAGGGGGAGCCATTGTAGAGCGCCGCCTCCCCCGGATAGATGAAGCTGCGGCCGAGTTCCGGGTGCTCCACCATTTTCCAGAAATTGCGATCGTGCAGATGCGGGTCGTCCAGCAGGTCCTCCGGCGCGCGCACCGCACCCCAGGTGAAGCCGCGCGCCTGGCCGGCGTGGTAGACCTCCTCCGCCGGCAGGCTGGCGATGAAATCCGCCAGTACCCCATCGATAATATGCGACGTGCTCCCCGCCACCACCGCCGGGTCGGCGTATTTCGGGTCCCTCAGATCCGCCGCCATCCCAAACGGCTCCATCAAATCGGCCAGAGACCTGACGTTGCGGGGATTGAGGCCGCCCGAGATCAACGCCGTCACGTAAACCCCATCTTTGGCCCGGAACTGGGTGCGGGGGGTCGGCGCGGGAGCATGGTGACGCCCGGTCTGACGGCGCAGCGTTTCACCGCGATAGACATAGTTGGCGATCGCGGATTCCGTCGTCAAAGCGCAGGCCTCATGGATCGATACGTCGATATATTGGCCCTCCGCCGTAACGGTCCGATGCACCAGCGCCGCCATGATCGCCATGTACGCGTAATGACACCCCATATGCCACGCATTACCCCCACCCGGCGCGATCGGCGGGGCATTGGGCACGTCGGCCTCATCATAGCCGCAGGACGCCATCTCGCCGCCGGCGGCCATGTGCAGCAGGTCGGATGACAGGAAATCCCGCCAGGGGCCAGTTTGCCCAAATGGGGTCAGCGCGCACAGGATCAGGCCGGGATTGGTTTTCCGTAGCGTTTCATATCCCAAACCCACCGAGGCCATGAATCCAGGCCGGAACGTCTCCAGCACCACATCCGCGGTATCGGCCAGACGCCGGAACAATGCCTGACCCTCCGCCGTTTCCAGGTTCAGCGTGATGCCGCGCTTGGAGGTGTTGTAATACCAGAACGACAGACTGCGGTCGGGGTGCGGGATGTCATCCAGAAAGGGGCCGACACCGCGGCAGGGTTCGCCGCCCGGCGGCTCGATCTTGATGACATCCGCCCCGAGATCGCCCAGCAGCTTGCCGCAGAACTGACCCTTCTCATCAGCGAGTTCCAGGATCCGCAATCCCGCCAGGGGGCCGATCATCGCAGCATCTCCTGCTGATAGGCGAAGCGGGGGCGTTCCTCCGGCCAGAACGTGCCGTCCTCGAAACCGGCGCGCAGGTCGTCGTGGCTGTAGCCCAGCAGGCCCTCGATGATTTCGCCGGTGTGCTGGCCGATCATAGGGCTTGGGCTGTGGTTGTATGCGGGGGTTTCGGACAGGACGAAGGGCGCGTTCTGCACCTTATGGGTGCCGAGCGCCGGATGCGGCATCGGCTGGTACATGCCGCGATGGCGGAGCTGGGGATCGTGCTCGACCCGGTCCTCCGCGCTTTGAACGGGCATGGCGCGCACGCCGGACTGCTGGCAGCGATCGGTCAGTTCGTATTTGCCGAGCGTCATGGTCCAGGCTTCAATCTTCGTGTCGAGTTCTTCCTGATGCGCCAGACGACCGGATACGGTGGCGAATTTGGGATCGGTGGCCCAGGCGGGATTGCCCATGACGGCGGCCAGCGCCTGCCATTCGGCGTCCGCGTGACAGACGATCACGCACCAGTCGTTGTAGCCCCCGGGATGGGTGCGATAGGCGTTGTGCGGCGCCACCGTTGGGCCGCGGTAATTGTTAACCAGCGGCGTACCCGGCCAATGGGCGCGATTGCCCGGCGGGAATCCCGGCCGATTTGTGCCGCGGCCGTTGACTGTAAAATCCAGCAAAGCCGGGCCGTTCAGCGGTACGGAGGAAACCATCTGCGACTGGTCGATATGCTGCCCCTTGCCGGTTTTGTTGCGGTGATAAAGCCCCGTCAGAGCGCACATCGCGCCATACATGCCGCCGGTATCATCCATATACGACCAACCCCAGCCGGCCGGCGGCTGGCCGGGCAGGCCGGATTGGTAGGTCAGCCCCGACACCGCCTGCGCCACCGGCCCGAAGGTGGTGTAGGGATGGTTGCGCCCAGTATGACCGTATCCCGACATCGAAACATAGACGATGTCCGGCTTGATCTTGCACAGTTCCTCATACCCCAGCCCCCATTTTTGCAGCACGCGGGAGCTGAAGTTCTCGATCACGATATCGGACACGGCGATCAGCCGCTTGATGATCTCCAATCCTTTCGGGCTGCGCACGTTCAGGCTGAGGCTTTTCTTGTTTACATTGGTATCGTTAAAATTGCCGGAGGTATTGAGGTTCACCTCCATCCCCTGCGGGGTGGTGGAACTGGGCAGCCGCCCGCGCTCGTTCTCCGGCCATTCGATCTTGATGATTTCGGCACCCAGCGCCCCGAGCCAGCGCGTTGCCCAGGGGCCGGCGCGCACCCAGCTGAAGTCCACCACGCGAATGTTTTCCAGCGCCCGGGGTTGCGGCATGGGTGTTGTCTCCTCGATATCCGATCATCCGGGCGGGGCGCGCCGGGTGTCAAATCGGCGCGACACTATCCGGCGGCGCCGCACACCCTTACAATCGGGCCAACGAACGCATGCACGAGGCGACGAACATGAGCGACTGGAGCAAGGTAACCCGGCCCATCCCCGTTCCGAATGAATGGACACGGCCGTTCTGGGCGGCGGCAAAGCGGGAGTCGCTGGAATTGCAGCGCTGCCAAAGCTGCGGCCACTTCCAGCACCCGCCCTTCGCCACCTGCACCCAGTGCATCAGCATCGACCTCAAATTCGAACCCGTGCGCGGGGTCGGCACCATCTACGCCTACACCATCATGTATCACACCGGCGACAAGCGCTTCGCCTCCGCCGTGCCCTACGCCAGCATCGTGGTCGAACTCGACGATGCCCCTGGCGCGCTGATGGCCGGCAATCTGCTGGGGGTCGAATACACCGAGGCCAAAGTCGGCCGCCGGGTCGAAGTGGTGTTCGAAAAACTGAACGACGATATCACGCTGCCGCAATGGCGCCTGGCGAACGATTAAGGGGAGACGGACCATGTGGGAAAACCGGTGCAAAGTCGCCATCAGCGGCGTGGGCTATTCCAAGGCCACCCGTTCGGCTGACATCCCCCTCGCGGCGCATGCGCTGGAGGCCGTGCGCGGCGCGGTCGCGGATTCCGGCCTGCGGATGGAGGATATCGACGGCCTGGCGACGTACCCTGAGCTGCCGGCGACGGGGCATGCGGAGGTCGATGGCATCTCCGTCGTGTCGGTCAATTGCATGATGGCGATGCTGAAGCTGCCCGCGTTGACGTGGCACATTCAGGTCGGGACCACGAATATTGGCGGTGCGTTGCAACAGGCGACCAACGCATTGCTTGCGGGCGTGTGCAAATACGCGGTGGTGTGGCGCGCGATGCATAACCCGAGCGGGACGTATCAGAACCTCCCCGGGAATATGGCGGCGGGTGCGGCGCAGTTCACCGGGCCGTTCGGGTTTGGTGGTCCGGGCCAGGGCATGGCGGTGGCCTATACGCGGTGGCTGGAGAAGAATGTGCAGACCCGCGACAAGATGGCGACCCTGGCGGTGACGCAGCGTAAGCATACGCAGCACAACCCGCATGCGTATTTCTATGGGACGGAGCTGACGCGGGAGGATTATTTCGCCTCGCGCATGGTTGCGTATCCGTTCTGCCTGTTCGACTGCGATATTCCGGTGCAGGGGGCGGTGGCGGTGGTGCTGACTCTGGCCGATCGGGCACGGGATTTGAAACCGGCGCCGGCGTATCTGGCGGGGTATGGGCAGCGGTTGCACTTCGAAACGGCCGGGCGGATTGGCAGCCTTTCCAGTTATATGGAGGGCGGCAGCAGTTCGGCCAAGCTGACGTGGGAGCGGTCGGGGTTTACGCCCAAGGATGTGGACGTGGCGCAGATCTATGACGGGTTTTCCGCGTCGGTGATTTATGGGTTGGAGTCGTACGGGTTCTGCAAGGAGGGTGAGGCGCTGGACTTCATCCAGGATGGGCGGATCGAGCTGGACGGGGAGCTGCCACTGAACACCTTCGGGGGGTCGCTGGGGACCGGGCGGATTCATGGGCTTTGGCATATTATTGAGGGGGCGTTGCAGGCCTCCGGGCGGGCCGGGTCGCGGCAGGTGAAGGATGTGAACGTGTCGTTTGTCGGCGCCAGCGCGCCGATTGTGACGGGGACGACGTTTATTTTTGTGAAGGAGCCTTATTGAGGGGAGCGTTCAAACGATTGACGCTATAACTTTTATGGTATAAACGGTCCGGTAATGCCATGGACCGTCGAAACCCTGAACGCCGTGGTGGACGCGGAAGTGAGTGCGTTGCCCGCCGATATGCGGGCGCAACTCGCGCGAATTTCGTTCATGATTCAGGAATTCGGGCTGGAGCGGATGCGCGAGCCGCACGTCAAGCATCTGGAGGGTCCCATTTGGGAACTCCGGTTACGCGGACGGGACGGTATTTCGCGGGCGCTTTATGTGACCGCGCGGGGTCAACGGGTGGTGATCGTCCGGGCCTTCGCGAAGAAGACCCAGAAGACGCCCAGGCGTGAGATCGACCTGGCCTTGAGCCGAGCGAAGGAGCTGCCGCCATGACCGACATACGCGACCTGCATGCGGGTTGGATGGATGATCCGGCCTACCGCCGGGAATACGACGCGCTTGAGACCGAGTTCGCGCTTGCCGCCGCCCTGATCCGTGCCCGCGCGGATGCCGGACTGACGCAGGAGGAACTGGCGGAACGTATGGGCACGAAACAGGCTGCGGTGGCACGATGGGAGGGCGGGAAAGTCATGCCCTCGACCCGTACGCTGGCGCGGTTGGCGAAGGCGACAGGGACCCGGTTGTTGATCAGTTTCGCGCCGGTGCCCGCGGTAGGGGAGTGAGGGTTTGCCCGGTATGGGCGTGATGTGGAGGTAATGTGATCAGACTCCACCCTTCAGGCCGGATTAAAAAAATATACGAGACCATTGTATTTCTAGTTCCGGCGCTCCGCTCGAGCCAGTTGCAGACCCGCACCGCGTAGCCCGTCGACGGCAAGACCAAATTCGTATTTTGTTTGGCATGACTCGGGTCTTTGTGCAAAGAACCGCCTTAGCGCTACTACACACTATAAATGAGGCAAACGATGTCAGATACGTTTGGTTTTGTCTATTCCAGCGTCGCCGGGGTTGGAATGGGCGTTTTTACGGTAAGCGATTCGAACCTCATTGGGTCCGATCTGGCTGGAG
>CAIUPC010000415.1 GCA_903900905.1 uncultured Acetobacteraceae bacterium | reverse complement strand
AGTCCTTTCTCCCCCCCGCGCGTCATCCCCGGGCTTGTCCCGGGGACCAAGGTTTCCGCCAGTGCCGCGAGTGGTCCCCGGGACAAGCCCGGGGATGACGGAGGGGGGGATGACGGAGGGGGGACGACGGGAAGGGGCGGCGGGAAAGGGCGATGATGCGGTGACCCAACCCCGCCCACATCACGCAATAAAAAAAGGAGCAACGTCCATGGCACTCCCCATCTATCACGTCTCCGCCTTAAACTCCGCCAAGGCGTCAGAGAACAAAATCCACGACGACGCCACCGCCCAGCGCTTCGGCTTCAAGGGTGGCCTCGTCGGCGGCGTCCATGTCTATGCCTATATGTCGCATATGCCGGTGGCCCAGTGGGGCCGCGCCTGGCTGGAACGCGGCACCGGGGAGGCCAAGTTCGGCAAGCCGGTCTATGAGGGCGACATCGCCGAAATCTCCGCCGTGGAAGACGCCGCGGGGATGGAGATCGTGGTCAACAGCTCTGGCGTGCTCTGCGCCACCGGGCGGGCGGGGATGCCAGCCGCCGCCCCCGCGATCCCGTCTCTGTCCGATTTCCCCCTGGTCGCACCGCGCCAGAACCGGGTTGGCGCCGACGAGCAGTCTTTGGCTATTGGCGACTGGCTCAGCATGAACCCGCTGACCGTGACGCCCGAGTATCAGGCCCAGGATATCGGCGACACGCGGGAGACCGATCCGCTGTATCTGAAGGAGGGGATCGTCCATTCCGGCACCATCCTGCGCTGCTGCAACTGGGCGCTGACGCATAATGTGATCCTGCCGGCCTGGATGCATATGGGCAGCCAGGTGCAGAACCTCGGCCTGGCGCGGGTGGGCGACACGCTGAACGTGCGGGCGAAGGTGACCAAGAACTACGAGCACAAGGGCCATAAGTGGGTCGAGATCGATGCGCTGGTGGTGGCGAATGAGGCACGGCCGATTGCCCGGGTGACGCATATCGCGATCTACCGGCCTCGGCAGTTGGCAGCGGCGGCCTGAGGGGAGTCAATTATATTTCTGGAGAGCGTCGCCATGAGTGCTCATGCTCATAGCGACGTGTCTGGCACCTGCACAGCGCACATGCAGCCTGGAAAAGTCATTACGTTCCAATCAGCGTTGCGGCACTATCTACCAATAAGCACCCCGGAAGGACGCAGACAATGCTGACAGCGCGCGTCGACGGCTACGACCTACATTATACCGAGCTGGGGTCCGGTATTCCGCTGGTTCTCGTGCATGGATCGTTGGGCGATCAACGGTGGTGGTGCGAGCACATGGCGCCATTGGCCTGCCATTACCGGGTCATTTCGGTTAGCCTGCGACATTGCTGGCCGGAACGATGGGATGGTAACGGCGATGACTTCAACGCCAATCGTCAAGCCCTGGACATTTCCGAATTGATTCAGGTGTTGAAGCTCGGGCCGGTGCATCTGCTTGGCTTGTCCCGCGGCGGCTACATCGCCTATCACGTCGCTGTTGAGCATCCAGAGTTGATTCGCAGATTGATCCTCGCTGAACCAAGCGGTCCAGTGGACCCGAGCCTGTTCGAAGGCTTGCCGCCATCCGACACGCAAGTCATGCCGTTGGGTCAGTTGTTCGCCGACGTCGCGGAGAATATTCGCAATGGGCGGATCGACGAGGGCCTTGCACCGGCGGTGGCTGCCATAGACGGCAGTCCCACCGCCTGGCAGGATCGACCTGAATGGATGCGTCAGATCATGCGGGACAACGCGCGAACGATGCTCGGCCAGTTCCGCGAAACGCGCGCACCGTTCACACGCGTGGAGGCACAGTCCATTCAGGCCCCCACTCTGTTGCTAAAAGGCGAGCATTCGCCCCGCTCGTTCCATCGCATTGTCGATGGGTTCCTGGCTGCGCTGCCATATGGCCGGCAGGCCGTCATTCCGAATGCTTACCATGCAATGAATATCGATAACCCCTCCGCTTTCACACGGGAGGTTCTCGCTTTCCTGGCGTGAATCTCTTGACCGTTGTGACCATAAATCACGAGGCGGCTGGGTGGCTGACTCAGTGGTTCGAGTCGGCCCACCCAATAGCCCCCCACCCCCAACCGGCGTAAACTCCCGCCTAAGGAGAAACCGCCATGTCCCCGTCCACGAACACCCCCCGCTCCAACACCAACGT
>CAIUPC010000414.1 GCA_903900905.1 uncultured Acetobacteraceae bacterium | reverse complement strand
GCCACTGTCACGGCGTTGGAGCGCGATCCCGGGCGACTCGAGCGACTCGCGGGGAACATCGCCCGCTGGGGTCTGACAGCTGAACTGATCCAGGCCGATGCGACGCAATGGACCCCGCCGGCGCTGTTCGACGCCATCCTGCTGGACGCGCCCTGCAGCGCCACCGGCACCATCCGGCGCCATCCGGATGTGCCTTACCTCAAACGCGCGCAGGACGTCCGCACCCTGGCCGCGGCGCAAGATCGGCTTTTGGCCGCCGCCGCCGCCATGCTCAAGCCCGGCGGGCGGCTGATTTACGCGGTTTGCTCGCTGCAACCGGACGAAGGCGCGCCCCGGATTGCCGCGGCGATCGCGCAAACCGGCCTGCGCCCTTCGCCCTTCACCGCGGCGGAGTTGCCGGGCCTGCCGGAAGCCATCACGCCCGACGGCCATTTGCGCACCCATCCCGCGCTCTGGCCGGAACGCGGCGGCATGGACGGTTTCTTCGCGGCACGGCTGATAAAGGCCTGACCCGGCTTGTATGACGCCGGCACGGCTCGCTAGAACGGCGCATGGCCACATCGCACGCACGGCGGATCAGGATCGCGCCCAGCCTGCTGGCCGCGGATTTCGCGCGGCTGCGGGATGAGGTCTCGGCGATCGAGGCCGCCGGCGCCGATTGGCTGCATCTCGATGTGATGGATGGCCATTTCGTTCCCAATATCAGCTTCGGCCCGCTGGTGCTGACGGCCCTGCGTAAGCACACGCGACTGCCGTTCGACGTGCATCTGATGATCAGCCCGGTTGATCCCTATATCGCCGCCTTCGCCGAGGCCGGGGCCGACCATATCAGCCTGCACCCCGAGGCCGGGCCGCATCTGCACCGATCGCTGCAACTGATCCGCGGGCTCGGCAAAAGCGCCGGCGTGGTGCTTAATCCCGCGACGCCCGTGGAAACCATTGGCTGGGCGCTCGATCTGGTGGACATTATCCTGGTGATGTCGGTCAACCCTGGATTCGGCGGGCAGAAGTTCCTGCCCTCGCAATTGCCCAAGATCGCCGCCCTGCGCGGGATGATCGATGCGTCCGGCCGCCCCATCGCGCTGGCCGTCGATGGCGGGGTCACGCCCGCGACCGCGCCGGCCGTTATCGAAGCCGGGGCCGACACGCTCATCGCCGGTTCCGCCGTGTTCGGCGCCCCGGATTATGCCACCGCCATCGCCGCGTTGCGCGCCGCATGAGTGGGATGGACCCCAGCCGCTGGTTGCGTGATGCCCGCCGGGTAATGGCGAAGCTGCCCAGCCTGCGCATGGGCCGGGTGCCAGACGCGCCGGCGCTGCCCGTCCGTGACCCCTGGCCAGGCGACGCCAATCGCGGCGTGCGGCTGATGAAGTCGGAGTTGGAACTCGGCGGCGCCTACCGCCCGCTGCATCCCAACCATTGGCATGAGATCGTTGGCTCCCCTTTGCTGCGGGCCAATGCCCATGGCTTCACCTGGCTGCGCGATCTGCGCCAGTTGGGCACCGACCCCGCGCGGTCGCGGGCGCGGCTGCTGGTGTCGGAATGGATTTCCGCCCCGCCGCCCGATCCGCTTGCCTACCGGCCCGACATTATCGGCGCGCGCATTACCGCCTGGCTGGCGCATTATGACTTCTTCGCCGCCACCGCCGACGATTCGTTCCGCCAGAAGTTGATGGCGCGGCTGGTGGCCGACGCGCGTGCCCTGTCCGCCGCGATCCCGTCCGAGGAACTCGACGCCCGCGCTTTGACCGCCATCAAAGGCCTGATCGCCGCCGCCGTGGCGCTGCCGGAACATACCGGCTTCATGCAGCGCGCCTTGCGCTTCCTGCCGTCGGAGATCCAGCGTCAGGTACTGCCGGATGGTTGCCACGCCGAACGCAGCCCGGCCGCGCATTTGGCCGCGCTGCAGGATCTGACCGAAATCCGGGAATTGCTGCGCGCCGGCCAAACCCAGCCGCCGCCCGCCTTGCTCGCCGCGATCGAGCGCATGGCGCCGGCCCTGCGGGTGATGCAGCACGGCGATGGCGGCCTGGCATTGTTCAACGGCAGCCGGGAGGAAAGCGGCAAGCTGGTCAATCTCGTGCTGACCCAGGCCGGCCGCGGCGGGCGCACGCCTTTGTCGCCGGCCGATGGCGGATTCCAGCGGCTGCAGGCGGGCCGGACGGTGCTGATCGTGGATTGCGGCTTTCCGCCGCCCCCGGGCGTCGATCGCAACGCCCATGCCGGCACGCTGTCGATGGAAGTGTCCATCGGACGAGATCGCATGATCGTCAATTGCGGCGCGTTCCCGGCTGGCCCGCCCGAATGGCACGATGCCGCCCGCTCCACCGCCGCGCATTCGACCCTGATCATCGCCGACCACAATAGCAGTGAGGTCAGGCCGGAGGGCCTCGGACGGCGGCCGAGTATCGTGGCGGCGCAGCGACAGGAGGCCAATGGCGCCTATTGGCTGGAAGCGCATCACGACGGCTGGCTGAAGCCGTTCGGCGCGGTGCATCGGCGGCGCCTGTATGTATCGGAAAGCGGCGAGGACATCCGCGGCGAGGATGTGGTCGAGGCCGCGCAGCCGCAGCCCTTCGCGCTGCGCTTTCACCTCCATCCGGATGTCGATGCCAATCTTCAACAGGATGGCGAATCCGTGCTGCTGCGCCTGCCCTCCGGCACCGGCTGGCGGCTGCGCGCGGATCATGCGCAGCTGGCGCTGGAAGAGAGCATCTATCTCGGCGGCCCGGAACCGCGCCGCGCCGAGCAGATCGTGCTGACCATTGGCGCCGATGGGCCGCAGCACGTCAAATGGGCGATCAGCAAGGTGCGCGATGAGGCGCGGCCGCGCCAGGACCGGGTCATCCCGCCGCCGGGCACGGAATGATGCCGGTATTGGTCATCCCTCTGGGTGATCTGGCGGCACTGGTTCTGTTTTGCGTCCTGTGGCTCGGCTATGGCCCGATCGTGCGCCGGCTTGGGCGTGGGACGATCAACATGGGCCTGCACTCGGTGCGCTCACTCTGGATGCGCGCGATGCTCCAGCGCGACAACCGCATCGTCGATTCCGCGCTGATCGGCCATGTGATGCACAGCGCGAGCTTCTTCGCCTCCACCAGCCTGATCGCGATCGGGGCACTGCTGGGCGTGCTGACAAGCATCGACCGTTTGCAGCCGGCGCTGGAAGGACTGTCGATGGGGGTGCCGGTGCCGCGCCCGTTGTTGGAGCTCAAGGTGCTGCTGCCACTGGCGGTGCTGGTACACGGCTTGTTCAAGCTGACGTGGTCGTTGCGGCAGATGAATTATACCGTGGCGCTGATGGGCGCGGCACCGCGGGTGCCGGCGGATCCCGCGCGCCGGGATGCCCTGGCGGAGGCGATTGGCGGCGTGCTCAGCAGCGCGGTGTTAACGTTCAATGACGGGATCCGGTCGTACTATTTCGCCATCGCCGGCCTGGCCTGGCTGGCAGGCCCGGGCTGGCTGGCCGGCGCGGCGGCCTGGCTGGTGGCGATCCTGCTGCACCGGCAGCTGGGCTCGAAAGTGTCCCGGCAGTTCAAGCTGGCGCGGGCACTGGTGGAGGCCGGGCACGCGGCGGAGGATTTGCCGCCCTGACACGTGTTCGCCAGTGCGGCCCCCCCAACTCTCCGCCCCATCTGAACTGCCTCGCCGCGGCGAAGAGGGGCGCGATATTTGCCTTCGTTGTAGCTCAGGAGGCGTTGTTTCTCAGGAGGCGGGCGGCAGGTCGACGATGAACTCGCTACCGCCGTAGCCGGCCTCGATCGGGATCAGCAGCTTGCGGCGGGTCTCGTCGATCTTGGTCGCGCGGGGCTGCACGGTGACCACGGTTGAGGCCCTTGCGGCGTCCATCGCCTCGGCCACGGTGGCGTGGCGCGCCAGCTTGGCGAGGTTCATCTGGGTGGCGAAAACCAGCTTATAGGTCCCGGCTTCGGTGCCATCGAGCGCGGCCTGCGGGGTGATCCAGATCGAGTCGACGGATTCATGGCCGTCATGGATCGCCACGTGTTCGGCCGGTGCCTCGGCCAGGAAGAACTGGGTGTCATAGCGCTTGGGCTGATGGGCGGGGGTGATCCAATGGGCGTAATGCACCAGCAGGTCCGGTGCCGGCCGCAAGGCGTGGGCCTCCAGGATGGTGTCAAAGCCGATCTCCCCGGCGTTGAGGCGGGCGCGGTGCTGATCTTCGACGAGGCGCAGCCTGCCGGCATCGATCAGCGCGTCATCGTCCTGGGGACGGGCGAGCAGCACACCGCACTCTTCGAAGGTCTCGCGAATCGCCGCCAGACGGAAGGCCATGGTGGCCACGTCCTTGGCCCCGATGGCAGCGGCGTGGGCATGGTCGCTGTCTTCAACCCGGCCGCCTGGAAACACCAGGGCGCCGGAGGCGAAGTCGATCGCATGGTGGCGCACCACCATGAACACCTCCAGTCCCGCCGCCCCGTCGCGCAACAACAGAATGGTTGCCGCCGGCCGTGCCACTGCTTCTTTCGCCATGTCGCCTGATCCTTACGTTCCACCGCAGGTTAGCTGCGCCGTGGCGCCGCGCAAAGGCGGTGGGTGGTTTGGCTGTCGCGATGCTTGCGTTCGCGTTCCCCCAGGCGCCATCATCCCGGCATCGTGCCGTGCGACCCGTGCAACGAAGACGGGCGGATGGTCCGTGTGCTCGGGGAGGGCGACATGACAGTACTGTCTTGGTTCAAGAGTGGGATTTTAGCGGCGATTCTTGCGGTTAGCCCGGGGGCGCCGTCGCGGGCGCAGTCGGATGGCGGCGTGGTGCGCGCGGTCATGAACGGGGACTTGCGCAGTCTTGATCCCCTTTGGACCATCGCGCCGCAGACCCGCATCCATGCCTATATGGTCTACGACACGCTGTTCGGGACGGACGAAAAGGGCGTCCCCAGGCCGCAAATGGTCGATACCTGGACGGCCAGTGACGACAAGCTGCTCTATACGTTCAAGCTGCGTCCTGGGCTGCGCTTCTCCGACGGTGCGGCGGTTACTTCAGGCGATGTCATCGCTTCTCTCCGGCGTTGGATGCTGGTCGATTCTGCCGGGCAATACATCGCCCAGGCATTGGCTTCGCTCGAACCGCAGGGTGAAAACGGATTCGCGATACGGCTGAAAGAGCCGTTTCCGCAGCTGATTTTCAGCCTCGGCAAACCATCCGCGGTGCCGACCTTCATCTTTCCGGCGCGGGTGGTGGAGGGTCTGCCGCCGAACAAGCAGCTTGGTGATCCCACCGGCTCTGGTCCCTTCATCTTCAAGCGCGATGAATGGGTGGCCGGCAGCAAGGTGGTTTATGTCAAAAACCCGCTCTATGTGCCGCGGTCCGAGCCGCCGTCCAGCATCTCCGGCGGCAAGGTGGTGCATGTTGACCGGGTGGAATGGCTGAACATCACCGACCCCACCACGCAGACGGCGGCGCTGAAAACCGGGGAGGTCGATTTCATCCAGTTTGCCCCGCCGGATTTGATCGCTGACCTGCGTGCGACCAAAGGGTTGGTTGTCCACTCCTTATGGCCGATTGGCCTGCAGGGGCAGATGCGGCTGAACTGGACGAATCCGCCGATGGACAAGCAGGGCGTGCGGGTGGCGATCCAGAATTTCGTGCATCAGCCGGACATGATCATGGCGATCATGGGCAATATGCAGGACGGTCAGGTCTGCGGCGCGCTGATGATGTGCGGTTCGGTCAATGGGTCGGAGGCGGGCGCTGAGATGCTGCTGTCGAAGGACCCCGAGGACGTGCGCCTGAAGCGCGGCATGGCGATGATGCGCGCCGCCGGCTACAACAATGAGCCCATCATCATCATGGACGCGACCGATCAGGTGATGCAGCACAATGCCACGCTGGTCCTGGTGGAGGCGATGCGCAAAGCCGGCGTCAATGTCGATCTGCAAACGGTCGAATGGGCCACCATCACCGCCCGGCGCACGATCCGCGGCCCGGCACCCAATGGCTGGCACATTTTCCTGACCACCGGTGGCCAGGTGGCGAGTGAAAATCCGGCTTTCTCCATCCAGGCGCCGGCCAATTGCGAGAAGGCCTTCCCGGGTTGGCCCTGCGATGCGCCGCATGAGGCGCTGCGCGCGGCCTGGCTGAAAGAGGCTGATCCGGTGAAGTCACGCGCTTTGGCTGTCGAAATCCAGCGGCATGCGATGGAGATCGGGCTGGCGATTCCCTATGGCCAATATCTGATGCCGGCGGTGTGGCGCGAGTCCCTGGAAGGTGTGCTGGATGTGCCGGAGCACGTGATATTCTGGAACATGCGCAAGCGGCGGTGATCGTGTGACTGGCTGGCCGGGGCTCCCCACAGCATGATCGCGTATGGTTTCCGGGGGAGCGGCAACCGCGCAAAAGCTGGCATCCTCGGGCTTGTCCCGAGGATCTCCCTCGGCACTGCCTTCGATCTTATGGGTGAAATACCAACAGTCGTGCGGCTGGCGATCCTCGGGGCAAGCACGAGGATGACGGAATTCACTGGAAACCCGCCATGTGCGATCCATCGGAGGCTCCTGACCGCCCCCCTCGACCGCGCGCGAATGATC
Organism: uncultured Acetobacteraceae bacterium; assembly: GCA_903900905.1. Lineage (GTDB taxonomy): Bacteria > Pseudomonadota > Alphaproteobacteria > Acetobacterales > Acetobacteraceae > Rhodopila. The sequence continues at coordinate 9,668 of CAIUPC010000414.1, read as the reverse complement.
GCTTAACGTGGTCTCAGCCGTGCCCGGGGTCTCCGGGACCGGAGCGTTTGTACGCATTAACTCGGGAGCGATGATGTCAAGTCTCAGCTATGCCGCACCCACTTCGGTGGACGCAGCGGTTAAACTTCTGGCCGGGGCGTCTGGCCTGGCGAAGGTTCTCTCTGGCGGGACCGATCTTCTGGTTCAGATGCGGGCTGGCCGCTTCAAGCCGGAACTGATCGTCGATACCAAGAAGATCCCTGGGGTCATCGGTATCCGCGAAGAAAACGGCGCGTTCATCATCGGCGCGGGCACGCCCGGCGCGGTGGTTGAGGCACATGCCGGCCTGACGGCCGCCTGGCCTGGCCTGGTCGAAGCGCTCGACCTCATTGGTTCCACCCAGGTGCAGGGCCGTTGCTCGCTCGCTGGCAACCTTTGCAACGCCTCCCCGGCCGCTGACAGCGTTCCGGCGCTGTACGCCGCCGCCGCGGTCGCCGTGGTTGTCGGTCCGAACGGCACGCGCGACGTGCCGGTCGAGCAGATCCCGACCGGTCCGGGCCGCACGTCTTTGGCGCGCGACGAATTCATTCTTGAATTCAAGCTGCCGGCGCGTCCGGCGCGTTCGTCCGACGCCTATCTGCGCTTCATTCCGCGCACCGAAATGGACATCGCGGTCGTCGGTTGCGGCATCAGCGTAACCCTCGACGAAAACGGTGTTTGCACCGCGGCGCGTTGCTCGCTGGGCGCCGTCGCGCCGACGGTGCTGCTGGTGCAGGCGATGGCCGACATTCTGGTTGGCAACAAGCTCGACGCCGATACGCTGGCGAAGCTTGACGCCGCGGCCCAGGCCGCTGCCAAGCCGATCAGCGACAAGCGCGGCACGGCTGAGTATCGCACGAAGATCGCGGGCGTTCTGGCCCGCCGTACCGCCGCCATCGCATTCGACCGCGCCATGGGCAAAGCGACAGGGAAGACCCACTAATGAGCAAGTCACACGTTACCACCACGATCAATGGTGAAGCTGCCGAGTTCCTTTGTGAGACTCAGCAGACCCTGCTGGACGTCCTGCGCGACGTTGTCGGGCTGACCGGCGCCAAGGAAGGCTGCGCTTCGGGCGACTGCGGCGCCTGCTCGGTGCTGATCGACGGCACGCTGGTTTGCTCCTGCCTGGTTTTGGGCGTGGAAGCCGAAGGCAAGTCGATCACCACGATCGAGGGCATTGCCCAGGGCGACCATCTGCACCCGATTCAGCAGAAGTTCCTGGAGCATGCCGCTCTGCAGTGCGGCTTCTGCACCCCGGGCCTGATCGTCGCCACCAAGGCGCTGCTCGACGAAAACCCCAACCCGACCGAGACCGAAGCCCGCTACTGGCTGGCCGGCAATCTCTGCCGCTGCACGGGCTATGACAAAGTGATCCGCGCCGTCATGGACGCCGCCGCCGTCATGCGAGGGGAGACTGTCTAAATGAATTACATTTCCAGCGACCTGAAGGTCGTCGGGACCCGCCCCATCCGTCCGGATGGGGTGGATAAGGTTACCGGTCGCGCGCTGTTCTCCGCCGACACCCGGTCCGCCGGGATGATCTGGGGCAAGATCAAGCGCTCCCCGCATGCACATGCGCGGATCGTGTCGATCGACACCAGCAAGGCCGAGGCCCTGCCGGGCGTGCGCGCCGTCGTCACCAGCGCCGACTTCCCGGAAATCTCGTCCGAGATGGCATTCGTCGGCGAAGGCCCGATGAACTTCCGCGATCTGTCGGACAACATCATGGCGCGCGGCAAGGTGCTGTACGAGGGCCATGCGCTGGCCGCCGTCGCCGCCACCACGCAGGCGATCGCCGATGAGGCCATCGCGCTGATCGACGTCGTCTACGAAGTGCTGCCGCATGTCATCGATGTCGATGAAGCGATGCGCGTTGACGCGCCGGTGCTGCATGCCGACATGTTCACCACTGGTGTGAACCCGAAGCCCGCGACCCCGTCCAACATCGCGAAGGTCGTGACCTTCAAGAAGGGCGACATCGACGCCGGCTTCGCCGCCGCCGAGGTGATCTTTGAAGACAGCTACACCACCAAGCCGGTGCATCAGGCCTATATCGAGCCGCATGCCTGCCTGGCGACCTACAATCCGGACGGTCAGGTGACCATCCACGCCTCCAGCCAGGGTCACTTCATGATCCGGGCCTATACGGCGAAGCTGCTCGGCATCGACATGGCCAATATCCGTGTCAATCCGGCGGAAATCGGCGGCGGCTTCGGCGGTAAGACGCTGATCTATTTGGAGCCGGTGGCCGTTGCGCTGTCGCGCAAGTCCGGCAAGCCGGTGAAGATGCAGATGACGCGCGAAGACGTGTTCCGCGCGTCCGGCCCGACCTCCGGCGCTTCGGTGACCGTGAAGCTCGGCGCCAAGAAGGACGGCACCATCGTCGCCGCGCAGCAGGTCCTGAAATTCCAGGCCGGTGCCTATGCCGGCTCGCCGATTGGGCCGGGCTGCATGTGCGGTTTCGCGATGTATGACATCGAGAACATCGACGTGCTGGGCTACGACGTCGTCTCCAACCGTCCGAAGGTCGCGGCCTATCGCGCCCCGGGCGCGCCGATCAGCTCGTTCGCGGTGGAATGCGCCGTTGACGATCTGGCGCGGATGCTGGGCATGGATCCGTTGGCGCTGCGTGAGAAGAACGCGGCTGTGAACGGCACCAAGACCCATTACGGCCCGACGCATGCCAATATCGGCTACACGCAGGTGCTGGAAGCCACCCGCGCGCATCCGCATTGGAAGGCCCCGCTGGCCGAAGGCCATGGCCGCGGCCTCGCCGTTGGCTTCTGGTTCAATATCGGTGGCGAATCCTCCGCGACCGTGCACGTGAACGAAGATGGCTCGGTCGTCGTCGCGACCGGCAGCCCGGACGTGGGCGGCTCGCGCGCGTCGATGGGCATGATGGCGGCGGAAGTGCTCGGCATCGACATTTCCAAGGTGCGGGCGACGATCGCCGACACCGCGTCGATTGGCTACACCTTCGTGACCGGTGGCTCCCGCGTGACCTTCGCCACGGGTATGGCGGTGACGCAGGCGACCGAGAAGGTCGTGGAGCAGCTGAAGGCCCGTGCCGCCCAGACCTGGGACATCCCGGTCGATGCGGTGGAATGGCGCGATGGCAAGGCCTATCCGGCCGGCACGAACGCGGGTGCGTTCGAGCCTCTGGACCTCGCCGCGATCGCTCTGAAGCAGGCGAGGACCGGCGGTCCGATCAACTCGGAAGTGTCGATCAACGCCCAGGGCGCTGGTGCCGGCTTCGGCGCGCATATCTGCGACGTCGCGGTCGACAAGGAAACCGGCAAGGTGGAGATCATCCGCTACACCGCGATCCAGGACGTCGGTAAGGCCATCCACCCGAGCTATGTGGAAGGCCAGATCCAGGGCGGTGCCGTGCAGGGTATCGGCTGGGCGCTGAGCGAAGAATACATCTACAACGACAAGGGCTTGATGGAGAATCCGGGCTTCCTCGACTACCGTTGCCCGGTTGCCTCCGACCTGCCGATGATCGAAGCGGTTCTGGTCGAAGTGCCGAACCCCCGCCATCCCTTCGGGGCCCGCGGCGTGGGTGAGGTTCCCATCATTCCGCCGATGGCCGCGATCTCCAACGCGATCAAGGGTGCGACCGGCCTGCGTATGCCGGACCTGCCCATGTCGCCGCCGAAGGTCCGCGCCGCGATGGACGCTGCCCTCTAAGTGCCTAAAGTCGTCCTCTCCTCGGGCTCCGCATCGCTGGAATTGACCGGCGGTGTCACGGCGTTCGAGGTTGAGGCGACCAGCTTCCGCCGCCTGATCCTGGAACTGGAAGCCCGCTTTCCAGGTCTGGGTCATCAGGTGGAGGAAAGCATGGCCGTCGCGATTGATGGTGAGATTTTTCAGGACGCTTACGGGGTTGAGCTACGGCCGGAAAGCGAGATCGTTTTAATACCGAAGATTGGCGGCGGTTGATTGTTATCAAAATTGATGTGATAGCGAATTTTTAACTGATTTGATCCATGTCCTTACAAAGCCCCTGCGTTTGGACTAATCTGCGTCATCAATTCCTCCCGACCCAACCTGTAGTTCCCCAATGCCGACAGCCGGACCGATATTCGCAACGCAGCAGGACATCGTCAGGTCGCTGCCCGAGATCCAAACGCGTTTTCCCCGGACCCCGGCGGAATTGTTTCTGCTTCTGTCATACCTGACACCTGAGCGTGGGTTGCAGGGCCTCATGGATCGGGTTGATTTTCGGAACGTTACCCCGATCGATATTTACCATACGGTATTCGGGCGATCGCCGGAGAGTGTAGAGATCGCGGTACGGGGGGCGGAGTATGACCCGCGCTCCGCTTTCAGCGCGGCGCTGATGAGCCGGGAATTTCGTGGCGGCGTGCTGCCGGCTTTGCTTGCGGCGTTTCCGGACAAAGGCCGGGACGTGTTCATTCATGTCCCCAAATGTGCGGGCACGGATCTGATCCTTAATCTGGCCGGGCGCCAGTTGCCGCTGCCGAATGTGCTGGAACTGGATGGTTGGGTATCGGATGCGGCGTTCCTGAATGCTATCGGCGGCCTGGCCCGCGCGATTCCATTTCAAGAGCGGTTTTTTGTCTATGGGCATTTGGAGCTGGGGCATTACGTCTCGCGCGCGGGCTTGCGCGTGGCCGACAGGGTGTTCAGCGTCATTCGTGATCCGTTCGATCAGATGTTGTCGCAGGCGAATTACAGTATCGGCCGGCTGTCACGGGATCCAACGGGCAAAGAAGCCGATACCGCGGAGACGCTGGCGTATCTTGGCCTGCCCCGGCTGCCGGAAGACATTGATGCGGGTGGCCTGAAGGCGCTGGCGGCCCGTGCCTTGCGCGATCCCCGTATTACGCAACCCAATCGGGCCTGCACGTATCTCGGCCGCAGGATGCAAGGCACCTATCGATCTGCGATTGAAAATATTGTCATCAACAATGTCGAACTCACAGATTTAAAGCGCTACGAGCGCTGGCTGCGGGAGCGTTGGAACATCAGCGGAAGCGAACGTCACAATCGTTCCGGCGTGATTTTGACCAGGTCCGAGGCCAATCGGCAGTTTGGCGGCATCATCCGGCCGTCCATGGTAGAAGATCAACGCCTGTTCGACATCGTCACCTGGGCACTGGATCAAACCGGCGGGGCGTCGGTGAGCGGCACTGAAATTGCCAGGATGGCAGGGGACTGGCTTCTGGATGGCCTGCCCGTTGGCCTCGCGGCACCAGCCTCGACGTCGGCTCTCAAGGCCACCAGCGAACCGAATCTTGTCGTCGCGGAGGGAGCGGATGCCGTCGCGATGTATCTGTTGCCGACGCCGCCGGAACCCGATGCGTCAACCCGCGCGGATACGCTGTACTCGGCAGATTTCGGCGCCGGCGGCAGCGGCCGGGATCATCTGCTCGACGGCTGGTCGGTGACAGAGGCAACTTTTACCTGGACCGACGCGGAAATCAGCCAAATCGTGCTGCCCGCCCTTCCGGACGGCGGCTCCTGCCTTATCCGGCTGGTCGGTGCGCCGCTTACCAGCCCATCGCACCCGTTGCAACAGATCATGATCTCCTTCAATGGCGAACCGGTTGGCACGGCGCACCTGACGGTTATTTCGGTCATCGAATTTGATATTCGGGCCGAATGGTTGCGCCCGGGCGAACCGGCCCTCTTGACATTCTACAACCCGACGGCAGCGCGCCCGCGTGATATCGGCCGTGCCGCTGAAGATGGACGACTCCTGGCACTTGCATTACAGCGCGCTATGATTGTCCACATCGTGCCATCGGATTGGCCACCGCACCCGCCTGGCTGCCTCACGTAAATGTGAGAGGGCGATACATATCAAGAGAGGCTCGGAGCAGGCCAGTCTACTGGAACAGGATTTCGACCTGGACTGTAAACGGGGGTTTGCAATCGCGCGGAGGCTACGGGAATATAAGCAAGGTCGGGGCGTCCTATCCGGCGGGCATGTGTAAGTGTATTGCATGAGGAGTAGGTGTCGCACGATGGCTGCCGAACTGGAAATGATCGTCGGGTTCGGTGCATCGGGCAACAGCCTTGGGCATCTCGGGGGTGGCTGGGCTCAGGCTGAGGCCGATTTTACTTGGGCCATCGGCGCGGAAAGCCATGTTTTGATCCCCCGCGCGCATGATGACGAAGATTATGTTGTGACGCTTGATGTCATACCCTTCGTGCGGCCGCCCCAGCTTCCAAAGCAGCGGCTCATCGTCTCGGTCAACGGGGAGGTCGTCGGCTCCTCGGCAATCAACCGGCCAACCTTGCTCGGCTATCGTATTCCGCGGGAACTCGTGGCGCGATCAGAGCGGCTGCTCATCACGCTGCAACATCCCGATGCCGCCCGGCCATCCGCTTTGACGGACGGGGCGGATAATCGCCTGCTGGCCTTTTCGGTTCGGTCATTGTCACTCTATCGCGCGCCCGCACCGGGCCGGGATAGCCGGCACGGACAGCTCCCGGTTGGACTGCTCCTGAACGGTGAGAAGGGCCAGGGCGGCGGAGATCGCGCCGCACTGGCCAAATGGTCGGCTGAACGCACCGGGTTTGACCTGCAAACACTGGCCATCAAGTTCGAAAGCCTTGGGGAGAACTGTGAGTTCGGGCTCGTTCAGCGCCAGTTCGACGCCGAACCGCTTGGTTTGATGCGTTTTTCGAGTACGTTCCTGCGGAATTTGATCAGCGGGCTGCAAAGCGGTTTCGAAGGCCTTGGCGAGCCCGACGATATCGATCCGCGGCTGGAGGGAGACAGCCGCAAGGAATACATGATCCATGAAAAGAAATACGGACTGATCTATCACACGTTTGTTTATGAAGGCCAGCGCAGCGTCTGGCTGATGCGCGAGCAAGAGGCCGCGCGTCTGAAGTTCCTCCGCCGCAAGTTCATGGAAGAGCTGGAGGTCGCGGACAAAATCTTCGTCTACAAACGCAACGCCAGCGTCGCCGAGGAAGAGATCCTGCCTTTGTTTATGGCGCTGAACGAGCGTGGTGAGAATACTTTGCTCTGGGTCGTGCCAGCTGACCGCGAACGCCCGCCGGGCACGGTCGAGGTTCTGCGGCCTGGACTGCTGAAAGCCTATATTGACCGTCTGGCGCCGGACGACAACGCGCATGATTTTTCGGTGGAAGGTTGGATCAAGGTCTGCACCAATGCCTATGTGCTGTCGCGCTTGCGCCGGAGCGACTCATGATCCGCCACGCGCGGCCATCGCTGCTTCTGTATGATTGGGATAATACGCTCGTTGACGGCTGGGCCGGGATCTCGGGGGCATTAAACGCGGCATTCACAGCCTTCGGCAAACCGCTCTGGACCATCCAGGACACCAAAAACCGCGTGCGGGTGGCGTTGAAGGAGAGCTTCCCCGTCATGTTTGGCGATGACTGGGAAAAGGCGCGCGATATTTTCTATGCCGCCTTCCGCGAAGATCATCTCAGCCATGTGCAGCCGATGGCGGGCGTGGCTGACATGTTGGAGGCCGGCCGACCCTGGACGCAAGGCGTGGTGTCGAACAAGGCCGGCCGCTATCTGCGCGCGGAAGTCACCCACCTTGGTTGGGATCACCATTTCGACACAGTGATCGGTGCCGGTGACGCGAAAGCCGACAAGCCGAGCCCTGATCCGATTCTCCTGGCGCTGGAGCGCCTTGGCCGCCAGGCGGATCGATCAATCTGGTATTTAGGCGATACGGCATCGGACATGATCGCCGCTCGGGCCGCGGGTGTGACCGCCGTGCTTGTCGGCGACGCCTCGCATGACGGTGGTGTTGAAAACGCGACTCCGGATATCCATTTCCTTTCTGCGTATCAGCTGGCCGAACAACTCCGCTTGCTTGCTTAGGCGGGAGCACTGATACAATGCACCCGACGACGGCCGTGCCACGAGCCTGCGTAAGACCGCCAAACATGGCAAACGAGAAGGATATCCAAAGTGGCCAATGAAAAATCGCAAAATGTTCAGGACGTGTTCCTGAATCATGTGCGGAAAAGCAAAACGCCGGTGACGGTGTTCCTTGTGAACGGTGTCAAACTTCAGGGAATTATCACCTGGTTCGACAATTTTTCCGTTCTCCTCCGGCGGGATGGCCATACCCAGCTCGTCTATAAGCACGCCATCAGCACGGTTATGCCGGGCGCCCCGATCATGCTGTTCGACGCGACCAAAGCGGAAATCCCCGCTGGTGCCACCAGGGAGATGAGCTCTGCTGCCGGGGACGGCTGACCCTTCCGACGGTCCCGAGGACCTCGACGAGGAAGACAACTGGGCGGAACGGGACGGTCATACCGCCCCGGACGGCTCTGGCCCAACGCGTGCCGCGGTCATTTTGCCATGGAGCCGGTTTGGGCACGAGCCGCAGGGCCGCGACAGCGCTGGCGTTCTGCTCGGCACCCACGACACCGGCGGTCCCGATCGGCCGCGGGCCGCGGAAGCACGGCTGGCGGAGGCCGTCGGACTCTGCGCCTCCATTGGGTTGGTGGTGGTGCATGAGATCATTCTTCCCCTGCGCGTCCGCCGTCCTTCAACCTTGCTGGGCGAAGGTCAGGTCTCCGCCCAGGGGCGGGAAATCCAGCGCCACGGCGTGACCGTGGTCATCGTTGATGCCGCGCTCACGCCGGTGCAGCAGCGCAATCTCGAACGTGCCTGGAACTGCAAGGTGATCGATCGCACCGGGCTGATTCTGGATATTTTCGGCGAGCGTGCCGCGACCAAAGAAGGCTCGCTGCAGGTCGAACTGGCGCATCTTGAGTACCAGCGCTCCCGCCTCGTGCGCTCCTGGACCCATCTTGAGCGGCAGCGTGGCGGCTTTGGCTTTTTAGGCGGCCCGGGCGAAACCCAGATCGAAGCCGACAGGCGGTTGATTGACGAACGGCTGGTGCGGCTGAAGAAGGACCTGGAGCAGGTGCGGCGCACCCGCGGCCTGCACCGTTCCGCCCGGCGTCGCGTGCCGTTCCCGGTCGTGGCCCTGGTTGGTTATACCAATGCCGGTAAATCGACGCTGTTCAACGCCTTGACCGGGGCAGAGGTGGTGGCGAAGGACCAGTTGTTCGCCACCCTCGATCCGACCATGCGTGGCCTGCGCCTGCCCTCCGGTCGGCGGGTGATCCTGTCCGACACCGTCGGCTTCATCAGCGAACTACCGCATGAGTTGGTGGAGGCCTTCCGCGCCACGCTGGAAGAAGTCTCACAGGCGGACATCATTTTGCACGTCCGCGATGCCGCCCACCCCGATACCGCCGCCCAGCGCACCGATGTGGTGAAAGTGTTGGACGACATGGTGACGGATGCGACGCTGGAGGCAAACTGGCCCACCCGCACGATTGAGGTCCTGAACAAAGCCGACTTGCTGGGCGGTGTGGAGGAAGTGACGGTCCGGGCCGGGGCGATCGCGGTCTCCGCCATCACCGGCGACGGGCTGGACGTGCTCAAGGCCGCCATCGATGCCCGGATCGCGGCGGGCATGGAGGTCGTTGATTACGAAGTCGCGCCCGAAGACGGGGCGCGCCTGGCCTGGCTCTACCAGCATGGGGAGGTGATTGCCCGGCGCGACACCGACACCACGGTCTATGTCACCGCCCGCCTGCTGCCGGCCGATCGGGCGCGATTCGAGCGCCGGGAATGAGACTGAGCAGCCGCCAATTGGGCGACG
>CAIUPC010000413.1 GCA_903900905.1 uncultured Acetobacteraceae bacterium | reverse complement strand
GGCTAATTTGGACGTCTGATGGGGGAGGGTGTCGGCTGCATGTCGAGTTATACGATCTGCATCTACTGCTCTCAGACTGATCCCACTCGGTTTCGTAGCGTCGAACACGTCATTCCACAGGGATTCGGCCGATTCGGAAGCAAGACGCCGACGCTCGGTTGCGTCTGCGATGACTGCAATGATTATTTCGGCCGTGAATTGGACCAGCTGCTGACCCGCGATACCCACGAGGGTATCGCCCGGTATAGCCGCGGCCAATTGTCCAGCGAAGCGCGTCCTCAGAAGCGGCTAAGTCTGACGCTCGCCGATCCGGCCGAAGCGGGAGATTTTGTCGGCCTCCGAGTCGCGGTCGATGGAACAACCGGGCAACTCATGCCGTTCATCGCCCAGTTCCATGTCCATAATTTCAGCACAGGCAAAGACGAGGTCTACTTCCCGCGCCAGATTCCGGGCCTAATTTTGCCGGAAGCCAACTACGGAATGCCGGGCACGAACGGCGAGAAGGCAACATGGAGGTGCAAGATTCTCGCGCCATCCCGGGAGGCCCACGATGCTATGGTCGAGGCGCTCCAACACGCTGGGATCGACTTCAGACCCGAAACCTCTTTCCAGAGCCCCTGGGGCTCTGCGTCCGGTCAGCCTCCGTCATTCCTTGTAGAGATCACCTCGGAGGTGGACAAACCTCACAAGCGAGCGATCGCTAAGACCCTCATGAACTTCGTCGCCTTCCACCTCGGCCGCGACGAGGCGCTGAAGCCGCGATGGGACTTCCTGCGTCGCTACGTCCGCTACGCCGAGGGCGATATCAAAGCCAGACTCTCGCATCGTCCGTTCTGGACGGGCCAAGAGACGCAGCAGATCCGCTTTCAGGACGACAGCATCAACCTGCGCATCGAGAACCTGGACGGCAATGTCGTTGGCGCCGTCCAGTTTTACAACTTGCACACCTATGAGATGATCCTGATCGAAAACGACGCCCTGTACCAGGATCAGGAAATCGGGGGGCGATATACCGCTGGCAAGCTTCCTGTCCTGGGCAAGAAACGTCCTGTGTGAGCCTTTAAGACCCTAGCCACCCAAATCCGCGAAGCTCTTGATCTTGACGCTATGGCCAGGAAACCGTGCCACGATATCCAACTCGCCGCCCATCGCCTCGATAAAACGTCGCAACGTGCTGACATACATGTCCGTGCGCTTCTCGATCTTGGCAACCGAACCCTGTCCGATCTGAAGCGTTTGCGCGAGTTCGTCCTGCGAAAATTTCAGCGCCCGGCGCACCTCGGCCAAATCCATCTCCTGGCCAAGCTGCTGCGCCTCGACGGCGGCAGCCGCCTGGGCTTCGGGTGACATACGGGCGCGCAAGTCGGCATAGGAATGCCTACCGGCCATGGTCGTTCTCCTTTTGCAATTCCGCCAAATGTTCGTCATACAGATCGTCGGCGATGGGAATCATCCGGTCGTAAAAGCGCTTGTCTCCGGTCTTGTCGCCGCCGATCAGCATGATCGCCGAGCGACGGGGGTCGAATGCGTAGAACACGCGCAACGGCTTGCCACCGCTTTGGACCCGAAGCTCCCGCATATGCCTATGGCGCGAGCCGTTGATGCCGCTCGACCAGGGAAAGCGGAGATTCGGCCCACGCTCCTCCAACTGGCGGATGTGGGCATCCACGCTGATTTGTTCGGTCTCGGCGATGGTATCTCACCACGATCCGAACGCGTCGGTGTATTCGACCGTCCATGCCATGGAGTGATTAATAATCTCTTGAGGGAATATCGGCAAGGGCGCGATGCAGGGCAATCGCATATGCGTGACCGGAACAACCTCCCGTCATGGTCGGGTTTAGCCCGCCCCACTCCTGCGATGTTATGCACCGTTGAAAAAGCAGGGTTTTTCGAACGTACCCGATTGGCCAGAGATGGTTGGGTCAGGTCCGGCCATGACGAAAAATGTCGGAAATCCGCCATATGCGATCCTCATTCGGCGCGATTCTGTTGCTCGGCCCGCGAGCGAATGCCAAACAGGGCTCTAACAGACGGGAGCAACAACCATGGAACCCCCCCCGCAAGGGAACCCCCCAGGGACCCTCCGAGGGAACCCCCATCGGAATCCCAAGCGCGCCGCCCTCGCCCGCGGCGAACCCCAGATTGGCACCTGGCTCACCATGGTGCGCAATCCCGCGATCCTGTCGCTGATGAAAGCCGCCGGCCTCGATTTCGCGCGGGTCGACATGGAACACACCGCCCTGACGATCGAGACCATCGCCGACATGGCGGTCCTGTCCCGCGCGCTGAATTTCCCCATCGCCGTCCGCCCGCCCAAAGCCAACCGGGAATGGATCACCCGCCTGCTCGATGTCGGGGTCTGGAACCTGCATTGCCCGCAGGTGGAGAATGCCGAACACGCGCGGGACATCGTCGCGGCCTCCCGCTACGCACCCATGGGGCTGCGCGGCAATGGCGGCCTCTCCGCCGCCACCGACTTCGACGGCACTCTGTCGCAGACCGATCGGCGGGCGCATGCCAACCGGGAAGTCTTCGTCACCGTGATGTTTGAAACCGCCCGCGCCTTCGATGATCTGGACGAAATCGCCGCCATGCCCGGCATCGATGCTCTGACGATCGGCCCCGCCGATCTGGGGCAGGATCTGGGAGTGACGGGGAAACCGGAAGCCGCGAAGGTGCTGGATGAGCACCGCGACCGCATCCTCGCCGCCTGCCGCAAGCACGGCAAAACCTGCGCCATGCTCGTCGGTAGCTTTGAGGAGATGCAGCGCTGGAAGGATGCCGGCGCGCTGTTGCTGGCCTATTCCAGCGACGCCGACGTGCTCTATCGCGGCTACAGCGCGGCGATGAAGCAGATCAAAGGCGGTTGAGCCGCCCGGGGGGCATTGACGTCAGGCCCCGCCAACAGCGCGGGTCAGCAGTGCTTCCCATTCCTCCTCCTCATGCCAGCGCAGGCTGACGCCCACCACGGTGACCTGCGCCCGGATGTCCGGCGGCAGCCGCACGGCGTCCTTGGGCGTGGTCACCAGGACTGCGTCCAACGCTTTCGCCTGGTCCAGCAGGCCCTTCAATTCTTTGGCGGTAAAGGCGTGGTGGTCCGGGAACGGCCGGGTCGCCACCACCTCCGCGCCCGAGGCAGAGAGGGGTTCGAAGAACTTCTCCGGCCGGGCGATGCCCGCGAAGGCCAGCACGCGCTTACCCGCAAGGGCCGCGATCTCCGGTCCCTGCACCAAATCGGCGTAAAAGATCAGCTTGTAGAACGACAGCCGCTGATTGGCCTCGGTCCGGTCGGGGCCAATCATGACGGCGGCCTGGCAGCGGGCGGCGCCGGCGGCGATGGGTTCGCGCAACGGCCCCGCCGGCAATACGCGGCCATTGCCGAAGCCGGTCGCGCCATCAATGGTCAGGATGGAGAAATCCTTGCGCAATGTCGGGTTCTGTAACCCGTCATCCATCAGCAGGACCGCCGCCCCGTCCCGGATCGCGGCTTGCGCGCTGGCTGCCCTGTCGGCCCCAACCCACGTCGGCGCGGCGGCGGCAAGCAGCAGCGCCTCATCCCCAACCAGGGAGGCAGCATCGGTCACCTGCACCCGGCGCGTACCTTTGGCTGAGCCGCCATAGCCGCGCAGCAGGATATGCACCGCCAGCCCGCGTGCGATCAGGCGTTGCGCGATGTCGAGCACCAGCGTGGTTTTGCCGGCGCCGCCGACAGTGAGGTTGCCGCAGCAGACCACCGGCACTGGCGCGCGCCATCCGGTCTCGGCGATCCGCTGGGCGGTCCTGGCGGCGACGATCCATGACAGCGGTGAAAGCACGCTGGCCATCCAGCTATCATGCCTGAACCAGAAAGCGGGCGCCCGGGGCATGGTCAGTGTCCTCGCATCAATTGGCGCAGCGCGTCCGCCGTGCGTTGAGGCAAATCGGCGTGCAGCTGCACGGCGGCCAAACCACGTTCGGCAGCGCTGTTCCGCCCCGGCGTATGGGCCAACCCCGCCGCGACGGCGGCGGTCAGGGCGGTCGTCTCGGTGATTTCAGTGATTGCCCCGGCCCCCCGTAGCAACGCGACGGCATCGGTGAAATTGCTGGTATAGGGCCCGACGATGATCGGGCAG